>JAYTPS010000353.1:0-7378 GCA_043747155.1 Flavobacterium sp.
TAAATTGTAATGAAAAGTTTTAAGTTTATAATTTAATTTAAAATTAATTTGATTTTAGTTTCATCAACATTTTGTTTAAATATTCCAGAAAGCGAATTATAATCTATAATATCAACTTTAAAAGGTAAATCAGAATCAATAAAATCTGATAAAGAAGCAGCCAATTTTCTATATATTTTATCGTTGTAATCATTAAATTGCAAAGCAATGTCTAAGTCAGAATATTCTTTATTATTACCAGAAACTCTACTGCCAAATATCCAAATGGTTACATCTTTAAAATTTTCATTTAAAATATGTTTCACTATTTGTAATTGATTACTGGAAATATTAAATTTATTTTCTTCCATTTAATTTTATAAATATTTTTTTAATTGTTTAATTAAAAATTGTATTTCATTTAAAAAGCCAGGAATTTCTTCATAAATTTCGTTGGCTTTGTTTTGATTGTAAGCGTGACTTGTTGTTCCTCTATAAATTCTATACAATTTCCAAGTTTCCCAATTAGATAGTAAAAGGTTTTTTTCGTTTGCTTCTCTAATAAGTTCTTGAAAGCTAAGCATATCAATTTCATTTGGATTGGGAGAAACTAATTCTAAATATCTTTTTAAAGTTTTCCATGATAATTCATAAGTATATTCAAATCTTTGAATACATGAATCTCTAACAAATTCACTATTTGTTTTTTCATATTCCAAGATTGCTTTTTCTAACGATATTGTTGCTTTTTCTAATGAAGATATATCTAATTTCATAAAAATTTTTTCTAAAGTGGCAACTGTTTTTGATTAAATAAATCTACAACATCTTCTTTACCTACTTGTAAATTCCAAACTTGAATGCCTAAGCTTGCTGCTGCATCGGTATTTACTTTTTTATCGTCAACAAATAGTGTTCTTTTTGCAGATAAATCATGTTTATTTAATATTGTTGTAAAAATATTTATGTCTGGTTTTCTCATTCCCATTTCATAAGAATAGTATACTTTTTCAAAACATTGATAAAAATCACTAAAGAATGAAATTCCAACATTGTGTTCAAATCTATCAATGTGAATTTCATCGGTATTGGTCAATAGAAATAATTTATATTTATTTGAAAGTAACTGTAAAAACTCTAGTCTATATAGCGGAAATTCTCCAATAATTACATTCCAAGCATTTCTAATTTCTTCAACTGTAGCATTTGGAATAAATTTATAAAAAGATTCTAAAAACTGTAATTCTGATATTTCTCCTTTTTCGAATTTATCGTTCATTTCTAAAAGTTCTTCATTTGGACCTGGCAAACCCAATTTTTTAAATGCTTCTATTTGAGCATCTTTTTCTAAGTTGATAAAAATATCACCAAAATCAAAAATTATTGCGTTAATCATAATTGAAAAAAGTTACTAGTTCGTCGTCTAAAATATACTGCGATTTTGAGTTTTTAAATTTAATTTGTGGTGATTTTATTCCTTCAACTAAAAGTTTTTTTGATTTAAAAACCCTAGCTTCATCCCACAAATTTTCATCAATAAATGTTTGCAATGTTTGTTTTCCGCCTTCAATTATTACTGATTGAATTTTATGTTTGAATAAAATTTTACAAATATTGAATACTAAACGATTATCAAAGATAGTATTTTCGAAAATATGTTTGTCGTTTAAAATATTATTTTCGTTTTCGGTTATAAATATTGTTTGGATATTATCACTAAAAACATCAAATTTAACATTAATTTTTTTTGTTTTATCCAAAACAATTCTTGTAGGATTTTTTCCATTCCAATCTCTAACATTCAATTTAGGATTATCTTTTAAAACTGTATTAGTTCCCACCAAAATGGCTTGTTCTTCGCTTCTCCATTTGTGAACTAATTGTCTTGAAACTTCGTTTGAAATCCAAATTGGCTCTTGTTTTTCTTTAGAAATTGGAGCAATAAATCCATCTTGACTTTCTGCCCATTTTAATATAATGTAAGGACGTTTTTTTTCGTGAAAGGTAAAAAATCGTTTGTTAGAAGCTTTACATTCGTCTTCCAGAACTCCAACGGTTACATTTATTTCTGCTTCAATTAATTTTTTAATTCCGTTTCCTGCTACTTTTTCGTTAGAATCTAATGTTCCAATAACAACATTAGGAATTTTATTTTTTATAATTAAATCGGCACAAGGTGGTGTTTTTCCAAAATGGCTGCAAGGTTCTAAACTTACATATAGTGTTGATTTAGAAAGTAATGACTTATTCTTTACAGTATTTATTGCGTTAACTTCTGCGTGATTTCCGCCATATTTAGAAGTATAACCTTCGCCAATTATTTTATTTTCAAATACTATAACTGCTCCAACAGAAGGATTTGGCATTGCTGCAGGCAATCCGTACATGGCTAATTCTAAACAACGTTTTATGTAAATTTCATGTGTATTCACATTACAAAAGTACTATTTTTGTCATGTTATTTCAAACGTGATTAGTTTTTACATTTTGCTTTTGAAAATTAAAAAAAAGAATATTGATTTTTCAAATTTTAAAATGACAATTAGACCAATAGAAAAAGAAGACAATACTGAAATTGCAAACGTAATTCGGCAAGTTTTTAAATCAGATAATTATCCAAAAACCGGAACAGCATTTGCCGATGAGCAACTGGATGTTCTTTTTGAAACTTATGATAAACCAAAATCAATTTATTATGTTGTGGAAGATTCTGGGCGAATTATTGGTGGTGCAGGAATTAGTCAGTTAGAAAATTCTAGCGAAAATATTTGTGAATTGCAGAAAATGTATTTTTTGCAAGAAGCACGTGGAAAAGGAGTTGGAATGGAAATGATATTGAAATGTCTTGAAAAAGCCACCCAATTTAAATATGAAAAATGCTATTTAGAGACGCTTCCAGAAATGAAAAATGCACAAAAATTATATAAAAAAGTAGGTTTTGATTATATTAGTGAACCACTTGGAGAAACTGGTCATAGTAGTTGTCCTGTTTGGATGATTAAAGAATTGTAAAAATATAAAAAAGCACTTAGACTTTAGTTTATACTTAGCGAAGTGAAGTGCTCAGTGTGACAAATTATCTTAACTTCAAAGTTGAATTATTATCTAAAATTATATGTTGTTTAAAAGTTACAAAACAAATTTTATAAATGAAGTTGCTCCATTTTTTGACGAAAGTGAAGCTAAAAGTTTTTTTTATATTATTCTTGAAAAGCTTCATAAATTGAAACGAATAGATTTGGCATTGCAACCCAATTTAGAATTATCTGAAAGTGATTTAGAAATATGGGAAGTAATTGTTGCCGAATTAAAAACTCAAAAACCAATACAATATATATTTGGAGAAACTGAATTTTATGGATTACCATTTTTAGTAAACGAAAATACTTTAATTCCGAGACCTGAAACTGAGGAATTGGTTGAATTAATTATTAAAGATATTTGTAATAATAATGAACTTCGACAAGCTCAGTCAGGCAATTGTGCAAAAATAAGTATTTTAGATATAGGAACAGGAAGTGGTTGTATTGCAATTTCATTGGCTAAAAATATCGAAAACACTCAAGTTTTTGCCATTGATGTTTCAGAAAAAGCTTTGAAAATTGCTAAAAAAAATGCTAGAATTAATGAAGTTGAAGTGAATTTTATATGTGAAAACATATTAGAAACTGTCTTGCTAAGTGCAGTCGAAGGATTTCCAGCTTGTTTTGATATTATAGTTTCTAATCCACCATACGTTAGAAATTTAGAAAAAGTTGAAATTGCAGCAAACGTTTTGGCATTTGAACCCCATTTAGCTTTATTTGTAGAAGATTCAGATGCTTTACTTTTTTATAGAAAAATTGCTCAACTGGCTAAGGAAAGTTTGTCTGAAAATGGAAGATTGTACTTTGAAATAAATCAATATCTTGGCATTGAAACAGTTGAATTATTGCAAAATTTCGGATTTCAAGATATAATTTTGAAGAAAGATATTTATGGTAATAATCGAATGATTTCGTGCTTTAAAGTCTAATTTTAATTATTCTATAGCTTTAATAAATTGCACCATTTCTTGCATTGTTCCAATTGTAATTCGAGACCACTTTCCATTTTCTTCATATATTTTTGTGCCTATAATATTTCGGAGTTTTAATTGTTCAAAAAAATCTTTTTTATAATTTTCTAAAGAAAAATAAATGAAATTTGAGTTTGAAGAAATATAAGGAATATTTAATCGTTTCAATTCTTTGAAAGTAAATTCTCTTACTTTTTTATTTAATAAAAATGTTTCATTTACAAACTTTTGGTCTTTTAAAGAAGCGATTGTCGCTGATACAGAGGTTACTGAAATCCCTCCATTTGGCGATGATTGAAATGCACTCAATTTAGAAATAGTTTCAGCATTAGCAATTGCATATCCAACTCTAGAACCTGCCAACCCATATATTTTAGAAAATGTTTTGGCTATAATTACATTTTTATTTTCTTTAATTAAGTTGGTTAGAGAAATTTCATTTGTATAATCAATATAAGCTTCATCTATTAATATTATTGCTTTTGATGATGTTTTATCAATAAATTCGATTAGTGATTCTCTTTCGCAAATTGTACCTGTTGGATTATTTGGATTGCATATATAAATTAGTTTCGTATCATTTGAAACTTTGCTCAACATAGCTTTTAAATCATACTTTTTATCTTGAGTTAACGGTACACTTATCTTAGTAAGACCTAAATTTTCTACTGTTTCCATCCAATAATTATAGGTAGGATTAGCAACTATAAAATTTCCACTTGACTTTGCTGCAAATCTTCCAGTTAAGTCTAGAATTTCTGTAGAACCTGAGCCCAGAAGAATATTTTCTGGATTAACATTGTTTTTTATTGCAATGCTTTCAATTAATTCTGATGTTAAATCCCAATCGTATCTGTTGGTTATTGAAGCACTTTTTTTAATAGCTTCAATTGCTAAAACTGATGGTCCATAAGGATTTTCATTAGATCTTAAACGAATTGGATTAATGTTATTTAGTTCTGAAAAATCTTTATCATCATTAATTAGAAAACCTTCAATTGGAGTAACTCCAATTGCTAAAAAAGCCATACTTGCTTGTTTTAACCAATTTCTTCTGTCAGATTTCATAAGATTTAAATTAGCAATTATTCATAACGCAAAGCTTCAATAGGATCAAGTTTAGATGCTTTTAAAGCAGGATAAGAACCAGAAACTAAAGCCACAATAAAAGTGGTAATTACTGCTGCAGTCATTGCACTCCAAGGAACTACGAAAGCAAAATCTAATGCAACGGCTATAAAATAACCAGTTATTGTTCCTAATACAATTCCTAAAATTCCGCCCAATTGCCCAATAATTAATGTTTCCACAAAAAACTGCCAAGCAATTGTTGATTTTTTGGCTCCAAGTGATTTTCTTACACCAATTTCGCGAGTTCTTTCGGTTACTGAAACTATCATTATATTCATTAATGCTATAGATGAACCTAGAATTGTGATAATCCCAATTACCCATGCTGATACACTTAAAAAACCTGTAGTTTCGGCAATTCGTTGTACTAAATCATCACTTCTTGAGACTCCAAAATTATTATCTTCAACAGGATTGAGTTTTCTAACCTGTCGCATGGTTAATGTAGCTTCGTCAACTGCTTCTTCTAGTAATTCTTTTTTGTCAACCATTGTACTAATGGCATAATTAATATTGGGTTGTGTGAAAAGTGATCGTGCAACCTGAATTGGTATTAATATTCTTAAATCTTGACTGTTTCCAAAGGTTGATCCTTTTTCTTTAAGTACACCAATTACTTTAAACTTTGCACCACGTACAGAAATTGTTTTGTCTATAGGATTGACATCTTTTAATAATCCTTTGGTAGCAAAATCGCTTCCTAAAACACAAACATAAGTATTGTTAGAAATGTCAAAAGGATTAAAATTTCTACCCAAAGTTACTTCTAAACCTGAGTTTGATGTAAAAAATTCATCAACACCAACTACTTGAATTTCGGGATCGGTTTTTTGATTTTCAAATTTTACTTCGGCAACTCTTGTAGCTGTAAATGATAATGAAGTATGGGTTAATGGCATATCAAATTTTTCCTTATATGCTTTGGCTTGCGGATAAGTAATTATTGGATTTATTTTTTCAACTTCGTCACCGCCATTATTTCGTGTAGAAAATTCATATTGGTTGATGTTAAAAGTATTGGAACCCATTGAGGCAAAATTAGAATTCAAAGTATTATCTAAGGCAGAAACTACTGTAAGAATACTAACCAATGCCCAAATTCCGATAGCAATAATAAAAACTGTAAGAACAGTTCTAAGCATTTGAGTTTTTATAGAACCAAATGCTATTTTAATATTTTCTTTAAATATTCCCTTCATGATTACTATTTGACACTAAATTACAGAAATTGTTACAAGTTTGTGTCTTTTCGTTTATAAAATAATTGTAAAAGTATGATATTTGCATTGGCAATTTCAAAAATCAATTACTATTTCAGTTTTTAATTTCAAATTTTTTATAGTTTGTCTTCCTGAGCTCAGTCGAAGGATTATTATCTAATTCATTTTTATTCTAAATTAAATATTCAATATTAAAATGGCATCCAAACCAAGTATACCAAAAGGCACAAGAGATTTTTCTCCAATTGAAGTTTCTAAACGAAATTACATAATAGGTGTGATGCGAAATCATTTCGAAAAATTTGGTTATCAACCAATAGAAACGCCAAGTTTTGAAAATTCGGATACGCTGATGGGAAAATATGGCGAAGAAGGTGATCGATTGATTTTTAAGATTTTGAATAGTGGTGATTATTTAGATAAAATATCTTTGGATGAACTACAAACAGTAAACTATAAACAATTAACTGGAAAAATTTCTGAAAAAGCATTGCGTTATGACTTAACGGTTCCGTTTGCGAGATATGTTGTGCAACACCAAAACGAAATTGAATTTCCCTTTAAGAGATATCAAATTCAGCCAGTTTGGCGCGCCGACAAACCACAAAAAGGACGTTTTAGAGAATTTTATCAATGTGATGCCGATGTTGTTGGGTCAACATCATTATGGCAAGAAGTAGAATTGCTGCAACTTTATGAAGCCGTTTTTTCTTCTCTTGGATTAAAAGGTGTGACCATTAAAATTAATAACAGAAAAATATTATCTGGAATTGCTGAGGTTATTGGGGCATCAGATAAATTAATTGATTTTACAGTTGCGCTAGATAAACTAGACAAAATAGGAGAGGAAGGCGTAAAAAAAGAAATGGTAGAAAAAGGAATTTCTGAGATTGCCTTGCAAAAAGTACAATCGTTATTTAATTTTACTGGAACTATTGAAGAAAAATTAGAAAAACTAGAAGTTTTATTATCAGAATCTGAAGAAGGAAAA
>JAYTPS010000354.1:0-2157 GCA_043747155.1 Flavobacterium sp.
GGTTATGGTTATCAAATAAATTGGCTTTTTATGGGAATTTTGGGATTAATTGGAACCTATTTAGGATTTTGGGTTATACGATTAGTTGAAAAAGAAAAACAGAAATATCCTGGACTTACTAGAGAATTAAAAACAACATTTGAGCATCCAACAGAAGGTGGCGAAAGAGAAATATAATTTTTATGGAAAGATTTATTGAACTACTTGAATTTATTGATGAAAATTTTATTGATGGAATTTTTATTAGTTAGCTTTTAATACTTTTTATAAAAAGATTTTTAAAAACTATTAAAACACGAATTGCACTTGAAACTATAAGTTATATTATATTAGTATACAGTATTTTAACAACAATACATTTACTATTAATTATTGTTTTTAAAATAGATTCTAATTTATATTTTACTTTTATAAAACGTGCAACTGGCATGTATAAACTTATTTACATTACCTTACTTGTATTACATTCATTGCTTCCATTATTATTATTATTTAAAAAATTTAGAACTAAAATATATTTAGTTTTAGCAATATCGGTATTTATGAATTTAAGTTGGCTGTTTGAATCGTTTGTCATTTATGTAACAAGTTTACACAGAGATTATGCAAATGATACAAATGCATTTTTACCTTATAATAGAGAATTATTTATAATTGTTAAAGGTTTTGCATTAGGAATTATTGCTTTACTATTTGGTAACCTGATTGAAAAAAATAAACTTTCAAGATTATAAAAACTCTCTTCTTATTTCTTGAAAAGATTGATTAGAATTTATCAATTTATCGATGATTTTATTTTGAAAAACAGCACTATTTTCTTCATTTAAATATTTTGTCCAAGCAGTTTGTTCAAATAAAGTTCTTATTTGTTTAATTAATTTTGTTGTTTCGGTTGAAGTTCTTACAACTTTATCAGATGAATAATTTTCACTTTGAATATGATAATAATTTACAGTTTTCAAATCTAAATTAACATCAAGAAAATATAATTTTTCTAAATCATTATCTGGATAAAAATCAACCCATTTTGCAAATCCTAATTTGGTTCTGCTAATAGTAGTTTTTAAATTATTTAACCTCCATTTGCAATTGGCTACTCTACTCCAATGATTGGACAATCTATAAACTCCATTTTCAACAAAATAATAACTACTACCCGATTTACTTTTGAAATTTAATTTTATATTTTTAATTAATTCAAAATCAACTTCTTGAAAAATACAAAAAGTGTGTTTGTGAAAATTGGTTTTATTGAAGGATTTGATATTCATTTAGAAATTATTTTAGCAAAAATAAATTAAATTTTATCTTTAATAAAATTTATAATTATCATAGCAACTGAATCTTGAGTTGAT
Organism: Flavobacterium sp.; assembly: GCA_043747155.1. GTDB lineage: Bacteria > Bacteroidota > Bacteroidia > Flavobacteriales > Flavobacteriaceae > Flavobacterium. The sequence goes on from JAYTPS010000354.1 coordinate 1,356, forward strand.
AGGATAAAAATCAAATACAAAAAAGTTAAAAATTTGCAAAATATTTATAGATTTATAGCAATTAATTATACTTTTGATACACTAATTTTAATTACATCATATTATGACATTCAAAAATTTTATTTCTATAACATTGATTATTTTACTGAATTTCAACGCTATAGCTCAAGACGAAGAAGCTTTAGCTTTAACATCAAACGAAAATGATATTGTAATGACCTGGAATAAATCAACTCCAGATAGTGAAATGAAAGACGACATTAAAGCATTAGCTGAAAAAGGAATTACAATTAAATACTCTAATTTAAAACGAAATTCTAAAAATGAAATTACTGCAATTAAAGTCGAGTTTTCAGACAGAAAAGGAAATAAAGGAAATTTAAGTTATGATAATCAAAAACCAATTGGAACAATAAAATTTTATAGCCAAAATGGTGAAATAGGTTTTGGTGAACCTTCCAATTCATATAATCCTTTAGTAAATAATGATTTTTTTAATAATTTAAATAATCCACAAGATATAATTAAACAATTTCAATTCAATAATAATGGTAATGATTCTCAATCGTTTAGTTATGATTTTGGTAATGGAGAAAGTTTAGGCAAATCAAGTTCTAAAATGATTATAAAAAAAGAAGGTAAAAAAGCACTAGTAATTCAAGATGGTCAGGTTATTGAAGGTGGCGATGATTATACTAAAGAAGAACTTGAAAATATAAAAAAAACAAACCGATTGAAATTTAATGATGGCAATGAATTTAATAAAAATGAATTCGATTTTAGAAGTAATGATGGTTTAGAA
>JAYTPS010000355.1:0-7733 GCA_043747155.1 Flavobacterium sp.
TAATCCGTGAAAAATCGGAACTATTAGAAATTGATAGAAAGTTTTTATCAAGATCATTAAACGAAGGATTTTCTGGTGGAGAAAAAAAGCGAAACGAAATTTTTCAAATGGCAATGCTAGAACCAAAAATTGCAATTCTAGACGAAACCGATTCTGGATTAGATATCGACGCACTTAGAATCGTAGCCAATGGTGTAAATAAATTAAAAAACGAAAACAACGCAGTACTTGTAATTACGCACTACCAACGTTTGTTAGATTACATTATTCCAGATTTTGTTCACGTTTTAATGGACGGAAAAATCGTAAAATCTGGCGGTAAAGAATTGGCATACGAACTTGAGGAAAAAGGTTACGATTGGATTAAAACTGAATTAGTTTAAATAATTGTTTCAAGTTAAAAAATTGTTTCAAGTTTCAGGTTTAATTAAAATTGTCTCTAGTTAATTCATATTAGAGAATATGTGTCATTTAAATTATTCAGAACTTGAAGCTTGAAACAAAAAAACTAAAATAAAATATGGCTACAATCAATAAATTTGAAGATTTAGAAATCTGGCAAGAAGCAAGAAAACTAGCTAAAGAAATTTATTTAATTTCTAAAGAAACCGATTTAAAAACAGATTTTAGACTTAAAGATCAAATAAAAGCCTCCTCTGGTTCCGTTATGGACAACATTGCTGAAGGTTTTGAAAGAGATGGAAACTTAGAATTTCGTCAATTTTTATCTATTGCGAAAGGTTCAGCAGGTGAATCAAGATCACAAATTTACAGACTTTTGGATTATGAATATATTTCAGAAGATAAGTTTTTTGATTTAAAAACTAAATATGAAAACTTAAGTGGAAAAATTAAAAACTTTATCACTTATTTAAATAAAAAAGATTTTAAAGGAAATAAGTTTCAATAGCTTGAAACTTAAAACAAAAAAAACCTGAAACAAAAAACAGGAAAAAAAATGGATTTAAAAGAAAAATTAGTATCGTCTTTTATGGCGTTCGAAGAGCAAATAGACGTTCATTCAGATTTACATGACATTAGAACTTCGGCCATAAAAAACTTTGAAAATAAAGGTTTTCCAACCAAAAAAGACGAAGCTTGGAAATATACTTCACTCAATGCAATTTTAAAAAATGATTTTTCGGTTTTTCCAAAACATGAAAATGCAATAGAATTTGCTGATGTAAAAAAATATTTCCTTCACGAAATTGACACTTACAAAGTCATTTTTGTAGATGGAAAATTCTCCTCATTTTTATCATCAACATCACACGATGGATTAGACGTTTGTTTACTATCATCTGCACTTTCTAAACCAAAATATAAAGTAGCAATAGACGAATATTTCAATAAAATTGCAAGCAAACACGAAAGTTTAACAACTTTAAATACTGCATTTGCAAACGAAGGTGCGTATATAAATATTCCCAAAAGCAAGGTTGTAGAAAAACCAATAGAAATAATTTATTTCTCAACCGGAGTTGAAAATGCCTTAATGGTGCAACCAAGAAACCTTGTAATAGTTGGCGAAAATGCACACGTTCAAATTATAGAAAGACATCAAGCATTAAACGAAAATCCTGTGTTAACCAATTCAGTTACAGAGATTTTTGCACAAAAACGTTCCATTGTAGATTATTATAAAATTCAAAACGATTTACTAACTGCCAATCTTATAGACAATACCTATATTGCTCAAAAAGATGATAGTTTTGTATCGGTTCACACCTTCACTTTTGGCGGAAACATCACTCGCAACAACCTAAATTTCTATCATCAAGGCGAACATATCGATTCTACACTAAAAGGAATTACCATCATTGGCGCCAAGCAACACGTAGATCATTACACTTTGGTGCAACACGCAACACCCAATTGCGAAAGCCATCAAAACTATAAAACCATACTTTCAGACAGCGCAACAGGCGTTTTTAATGGAAAGATTTTTGTAGAAAAAGAAGCCCAAAAAACCGATGCATTTCAACAAAATAACAATATTTTACTAAGTGACAAAGCAACAATAAATGCCAAGCCACAACTAGAAATTTTTGCCGACGATGTAAAATGTTCACACGGTTGCACCATTGGCCAACTCGACGAAAACGCAATGTTTTACATGCAACAACGCGGCATTCCCAAGAAAGAAGCCAAAGCATTATTAATGTATGCCTTTTCTAACGAAGTGATTGAAAGCATTAAAATTCCAGAATTAAAACAACGAATTACTAAAATTATTGCTACTAAATTAGGCGTTAATTTGGGGTTTGATTTGTAAATTTTAACCGCAAGGTTCGCTACGATTAGCAAAGAGCGCAAGATTTTGGTCTTTGCGCTCTTTGCGATTTTTACTTTGTGCTCTTTACGGTTAGGCTTAAAACAATCTCACTTAAAAACCCATTAAAATCAAAACTTTCACTCAATCCCATTCGCACAATCACCAAATCGTGACTTGGGAAAATCGCAACCATTTGACCTTGATAACCACTGGCATAAAACATATCTTTTGGAACATCTGAGAAATATCCTCCAGAGTTTAACCAAAAGTGAGCACCATATCTTCCTTTTGAAGTTTTGGTTGCTGTTGTTACATATTTTGCCCAACTTTCGTTAAATAATTGTTCGCCGTTCCAATTGCCTTTATGTAAATACAACAATCCAAATTTCGCCCAATCTCTTGTAGTTGCCCAACCATAAGACGAACCAACAAAGTTCCCTGCCATATCGGTTTCAATTAATGCAGAGTTCATTCCTATTTTATCTAACAGTGATGAATACCAAAAATTTAAATATTCTTGATGCGTTTTAAACTGATTTCTCAAAATGCCGCTTAATAAATTGGTTGTTCCTGATGAATAATTCCATGAATTGTTTGGTTTTCCAACAAATGGTTTATCTATTTGCGATTTTGTCATGTCTTTTTCAACAAAAAGCATTTTGGTTGCATCACAAATTTTAGAATAATTTTCTTCCCATTCTAATCCAGAGTTCATGTGTAGCAAATTTGAAGTAGTAATTTTTGCACGTTCATCTTTTTGCCATTCAACAATTGGTGCAGAATTATTGATGTTAAATTTTCCTTGCTTTTCAAGAATTCCGAAATAGGTTGCTGTAATACTTTTGGTCATAGACCAACCTAATATCTTGGAGTTTTTATTAAAACCAATATCGTATTTTTCGGCTACAATTTTATTTTTGTAAATCACAATTACTGATCGTGTTCTTTTGTCTATTATGCCTTTTTTGTCAAAAGCTTTAGTTACAGCAACATTTAATTTTTTATAATTTATGTTCGAAAAAACAGTATCCTTTTGCTCTAGATTTCCATAGGGAAAAGGTAAATTGTTTTGTAAAAATTTTCTTTTTGGAATTTCATAAGTTTTGGAAACATCAAATTCATTATTTATTAAGGTTGCACCAAGTCCTTCTCTATAAATAGCTTTTCGTTCTTTTAAACTGTATACTGTTGAGGTTACAATTTTTTCATTTTCATTAATACTATTCTTTGCCCAGTCAATTTTATCGATATCATTGTCTCCACTTTCTATTATTAGTATAGATCGATTGTCAATAAAATGACCAGAAGCTACACTTTTGGCAGAAAACCCAGAGATTAAATCAAGTTGAGGATAAATAGTGATTCGTAAATAAATTAAAAGCAGTAAAGCCAAAACTGCAATAATTTTTAGAAATTTTTTCATTTGAACTTTTTTATGCAATTTACTAAAAAAAGCAAAACTATTTATTTTTTAAAACATTAAGAAAATAAGTTGATTAGGTTTTAAAAACAGAATTTCTCTTAATTCTTTAAAGGTTTAATTTATTAACAAACGTTTGATAAAATTCCGTTTCAATTTGCTTACTTTTGTATTTAGAATTTTTATAAATAAGCATGTTAGATATTAATAAAATAAGAGCAGAGTTTCCTATACTTTCTCAAAAAGTAAATGGAAAACCATTGATTTATTTTGATAATGGAGCAACTTCTCAAAAACCTCAAGTTGTGATTGATGCTATTGCTAAATATTATCAAGAGATAAATGCAAATATACATCGTGGTGTGCATACTTTAAGTCAATTGGCGACTGATGCTTATGAGCAATCTCGTGAAAAAATTCAACATCATATTAATGCCAAATTTCCTTATGAAGTTATTTTTACATCAGGAACCACACATTCTATTAATGCTATAGCAAATGGTTTTGCTTCCTTATTAAAAACTGGCGATGAGGTTTTGGTATCTGCAATGGAACATCACAGTAATATTGTGCCTTGGCAAATGTTATGTGAAAAAACTGGAGCCAAATTAGTTATAATTCCGATGAATAATGAAGGAGAGTTGATACTTTCAGAATATGATAAATTACTTTCTAATAAAACTAAAATAGTAACCGTAAATCATATTTCGAATGCACTGGGAACTTTAAATCCTATAAAATACATAATTGATAAAGCGCATCAAGTTGGTGCTGCAATATTAATTGATGGAGCACAAGCCGTTCCGCATTTAAAGCCAAATGTTCAAGAACTAGATTGTGATTTCTATGTTTTTTCTGGACACAAAATTTGCGCACCAACTGGAGTTGGAATTTTATACGGTAAAGAAGAATGGCTTAGAAAATTACCACCATATCAAGGTGGAGGCGAAATGATAGCAACAGTTTCGTTTAAAAAAACTACCTATGCTGATTTGCCTCACAAATTTGAAGCCGGAACACCAAATATAGAAGCTGGAATAGTGTTAGGAACTGCTATTGATTATTTAAACGAAATTGGTTTTGATGCCATTGCTGTATACGAACTTGAATTATTAAAACATGCAACCGAAAAACTGTTAGAAATAGAAGGATTAAAAATATATGGAACGTCCAAAGAAAAAACATCTGTAATTTCTTTTAATATAGAAGGAATTCATCCCTATGATATTGGCACGATTATAGATAAATTAGGTATAGCAGTACGAACAGGTCATCATTGTGCACAACCCATAATGGATTTTTATAAAATTCCGGGCACAGTTAGAGCCAGTTTTGCATTTTATAATACTAAAAAAGAAATTGATATATTTGTCGATGCTGTAAAAAAAGCTAAAATGATGTTATCTTAAAAATTTAAAAAAATGAAAAAAATTTCACTATTATTAGCAATTGCATTTGCGTTTATGAGTTGTAATTGTCAAAAGAAATCCGTTGAAACTAGCGCATTAACTTCAAATGAAATCTCAACAAATCAAGAAAAGCAAATGCCAAAATTTGTATATGTAGCCAATACAAGAGGTTTTTATCAAAAAATCACTATACAAGATAAGCTTGTTGTAATTAGCAATGAAAGAGATGCTGCGGATAAAGGAGAATCAGTAAGAATATCTGAAAATGATTGGAACGAACTTCAAAATTATTTTCAAATGTCAATGTTAGACAATTTGTCAACCTATAAAGACCCAACTCAAAAAAGATTTTATGATGGAGCGCCAATAGCATATTTAGTAATATATAGTAACGGAAAAGAATATCAAACCAAAGACTTTGACCACGGTTTTCCTCCTGTTGAAATTGAAAAATTAGTGAATAAAATTGTTTCTTTTGGAAAAAAAGAGTAATTAATCGCAATGACTATAAAAGAAATACAAAACGAAATAATAGAGGAGTTTTCATTATTTGACGATTGGATGCAACGCTACGAATACATAATTGATTTAGGAAAATCATTACCATTAATTGATGAAAAATATAAAACCGAAGAAAACATTATAAAAGGTTGTCAATCTAAAGTATGGGTTCATGGAGAAAAAAATAATGATAAAATTATTTTCACTGCCGATAGTGATGCCATTTTAACAAAAGGAATTATTGCCATATTAATTAGAGCATTTTCCAACCAAAAAGCATCAGATATTTTAGAAGCAAACACAAACTTTATTGATGAAATCGGGTTAAAAGAGCATTTGTCACCAACTCGTGCTAATGGTTTGGTATCAATGATAAAACAAATAAAAATGTATGCCTTAGCATATCAATCACAGAATTGACGACAAGGTTCAAAAATTATTAGGATTAAATACAACTTTGCGACTTAGTGACCTTGCGGCAAAATAAAAATAAAAATGGAAGAATTTAAAGACGAAATAAATTTGGGCGAGAGTGTTGTAAAGGTTTTAAAAAGCATTTACGACCCAGAAATTCCGGTTGATATTTATGAATTGGGATTAATATATGATGTAATGATTAATGAGGATAATGAAGTAAAAGTTTTAATGACTTTAACATCGCCAAATTGTCCTGTGGCTGAAACTTTGCCTCGTGAAGTAGAAGAAAAAGTTGCCAAAATTGAAACTGTAAAATCCTGTGAAGTAGAAATTACTTTTGATCCACCTTGGAGCAAAGATTTAATGAGTGAAGAAGCTAAATTGGAATTGGGAATGTTATAAGATACTGAAATAAATTCAGCATAAATGGATGAAATAGTAAATAAAGTTGCCAATTCTGTACTTCAAGTTTTCGATTTGGAAGATTACTATACAACCGGAATTCGAACACAAATTGATATTTCGAAATGGTTGCATGAAGGTTTTATATTGAAAGAAAAAGATTTTCGTGAAAGTTTGAAAAACCACGATTGGTTTCAATATAATGATCATTATATTGCCATTAATTGTAGTACAGACGCTATAATTCCTGCTTGGGCAAGTATTTTAGTAACAATAAATGTTGCTCCTTTTGCTAAAAAAGTTGTTTTAGGAACTATAAAAGATATTGAAAATTTATTATATCAAGAACTACTTTCTAAAATTGATTATTCACAATATAAAGACAAACCAATTATTATTAAAGGTTGTTCTAAAAAACCTGTGCCAGAAAGCGCTTATGTAATTGTGGCACAATATCTTCAACCAATTGCAAAGAGCATAATGTATGGTGAAGCTTGTTCGGCAGTACCATTATTTAAGAAGCAAAAGTAGTTTAAATTCTACAAAATCAAGCAGTTACATTTTGTTTAATATTTGTTAAAATCAAAAGTATTAGTACCTTTGCACTCGAAAATTTTAAACAATAAACAAAATGAAAAAAATTTTATTTACAATTTCACTAGTAGTAACGTTTGCTACTGTATCGGCTCAAGACAATGAAAAATTGGCTTTAGAAAAATCTCAAGCAGCAGCAACTAAAGCTGTTGATACAACAAAATTAGGTTGGAAAAAATCAGGAAACTTTGTTTTTTTATTTAATCAATCTGCATTTAACAATGAGTGGCTTGGTGGTGGAACATCAAATCTTGCAGGAAATATTGGTTTAAACTATGATGCAAATTATTCAACTAAAACTTCTATTTGGGATAATAAATTTATTGCTGCTTATGGTTTAACTAAGCTTAAAGGTCAAGAGATAACCAAGTCTGACGATAGAATAGAAATTACTTCTCTTTACGGAAAAAGAGCTGGTCAAAGTAATTGGTATTATTCTGGATTTTTAAATTTTAAAACTCAAATGGATTCTGGATTTGATGCAGCATCAGGAACCAAAATTACTCATTTCTTTTCTCCTGCTTATTTGCAAGCTGGTCCAGGAATGTTATGGAAAAAAAGTGATAATTTAAAAGTAAATATTGCTCCAGCAACATCAAGATTAATTTTTGTTCACAAAGATTTTACAGCTGGTTTACCAAGTGGAGTTACTTATTTTGGTGTTGAAGGTGATAAAACCATGCGTTTTGAATTTGGAGCAGCAATAAACGCCTAC
>JAYTPS010000356.1:0-4693 GCA_043747155.1 Flavobacterium sp.
AAATTTAATCTGTCGTTAAATGCTTTGGCAGTATTTACAGCATCTTGACCAGTCATTGCATCTACAACAAATAATGTTTCTTGTGGCTGAATTGCTTTGTGAACGTTTGCAATTTCGTTCATCATTTCTTCATCTACAGCTAATCGTCCTGCTGTATCTACAATTACTACATTAAATCCATTTGCTTTAGCATATGCAATTGCATTTTGAGAAATAGCAACTGGGTTTTTATTATCAGGTTCAGAGTATACTTCTACTCCAACTTGATCACCAACGATATGCAATTGGTTAATTGCCGCTGGTCTATAAATATCACAAGCAACCAAAAGTGGTTTTTTACTTTTTTTAGTTTTTAAATAATTTGCTAATTTTCCTGAAAAAGTAGTTTTTCCTGAACCTTGCAAACCTGACATTAATATTATTGTAGGATTTACAGAAAGATTTATTCCTGCTGCATCGCCACCCATTAATTCAGTTAATTCATCTTTAACTAATTTTACTAATAATTGACCTGGTTGTAACGATGTTAAAACATCTTGACCAAGTGCTTTTTCTTTTACACGAGAGGTAAAATCTTTGGCAATTTTAAAATTAACATCGGCATCAAGTAAAGCACGACGAACTTCTTTTAGAGTTTCGGCTACGTTTACTTCGGTAATTTTTCCATGTCCTTTAAGGATATGAAATGCTTTATCTAGTTTTTCGCTTAAATTATTGAACATAAATTGGTGAGTTTCTAAAAAATTGAAATGCAAATTTAAGCATTTGAATTTGAACTGGGAAAGTATTAGAAATAAAAAAAACCATTCGATTAAACGAATGGCTTCTTGCAAGCATATTGTAGGTCAATTTATTTGATAGAAATTAATTTATCATCATCATTACTATCATCGCCATCATCATGATCATCATCTTCATCGTTGTCGTTATCATCATTTGAATCATCATTACCACACTGGGTAGTTGCTTCAACAATGTTTTCTTCTAGTTGATTATTGTTTTCTACAACTATAGTAACTCCGTTTGAATCAACAATAGAAATTGGATAATTTATTGTAACCGAATTACTTCCTTCAACTGTATCAAGTAAAACATATAAATCATGATCATTATTTATTGTAACATCTACAGGATTTGAATTATTTGTAGTAGAAATAATAAACGGATAAGTTAACGAGATACAGTTAATTCCGTTATCGTCGTCGTCATTACTTTCATCTTCATCATTATCAACATCATCACCTTCACAATCTTCTCTTAATTGATGAAACTGACTGCTGTTACTTACTACAAGTTCTGTAAAGTCAGCATAAATAATTGTTATCGGAAAAACAAATTGTAAGTGATCATAATCGTCATCACTTTCATTTAGCATTGCTAATACAACATCATAATCAGCTTGAGTTGTTACCACAACTTGTTCTAAATTATTTACAATTATTGTAACAGGCAATTTAATTGTAAAACAACTTGTACTGTCAATAGCATTGTCGCTTGAAGTTCTTTTTTGAGTAACTCTAGACAATAAAGTTTTTAAGGTTGAGTTAGCTGTAATTTTATTAGAACTTGGACTTGGGTCATTTTGACAAGAAGTTAAAGTTATTAAACAAATTAAACACGCTGCGAATAAGATTTTTGTTAAATTTTTCATATTATTATTTATTAGTTATTTTATTAAAAACAGTTTAAAACTTATTTACCCTACTTTATAATATTAATTTTTTTCAAAAGTTAAATAATCAGTGCCACCATTGCCGCCACTAACATCAATTAATTGAATTTTAGTATCTGTTCTTGAAATAATATCCCAATCATCAGATAAATCGGCAAAATTTGCTGGTGAAGAAAAAAGTATATTAAAATCTAAATCACTTGTACTATCATCGTCGCTTGAGTCATTTAAAACAGACCAAGAACCTGTGTAAGTATTAGTTCCGTTTGAAGCTGTTACAACATTTGATGCACCAAATGTAAAATTATAATTTGTAAAATTATTAGTTTCATCAGAATTTGTATCAAAGTAATAAGTTATTTTCCAAGTTCCAGAAGAAACTGTATTAATAATAGGAGTTGGATTAGAAGATGTAGAACTTGGACTATCGTTGCTACAAGTTGAAGCTATGTTCAACATAAAAATAAGCGACAAAAAAGGAATTAAAATTAATTTTTTCATTATTTTAAAATTTAGTTGTTTGTATTTATTTAATTTCTAGTGAAATACAAGTAATCAGTTCCGCCATTACCACCACTTACATTTTTTAGTTTGATTAATGTTGTTGTAAACTCTGTAATTCTCCAATCTTCATTAAAATCATCGAGTGTTGAGCCAACAAAGTTTAAATCTAGTTTGTTTTCTCCGCTGTCAACATAATTACTCCAGTTTCCGTTTATTGTTACACTATTTTTTATTGCTGTTACATTTCCGTTAGATAAAAAAGTGAAATTATAACCATTGTATTGACTAGTTTCATCATTTTCATCAAAAAAATAAGAAACATACCATGAACCATTTATAATAGTTTCAGAAAAAATTGGGTTTTCACCACTAGAAGGTGTATCATCACAATCATCAATAGAATCAACTATACTGTCTTCAAATTGTTGATTATTATTAATTACAATTGTGTTTCCGCTTGAATTGACCAACGAAATAGGATAATTAATAGCAATATATTGGTTACTATTTAAATTTTCTAAAAAATTATAAAGTAGAGAATTACTTGTTAGTGTAACTGTATTTGCCAATTGATTGTCACTATCATAAACATTTACAACTATAGGATAATTTAAATTAATACAATCTATTTCATCAAATCCATCATCTTCATCACATTGATCAATGGCATCATCTAAATCATCAGAATTATTTAAAACCTGAGTTGTAAAATTTTGATATTCTATTGTTATAGGAAAAATAAAATTTACAATATCATCATCGTTTGTAAATTGATCAATTGCATCTTGAACTGTTTGATAATCGGTAGTCGAAGAAACAACAATTGTGTTAGAATTTACAATAACCGTTACCGGAAGTCTTACACTAAAACAACTTGTACTGTCTATAACATTATCGTTAGAAGTTGGATTTTGAGATACTCTTGAAATTAAATCAGTAAGTGGAGATACCTTAGTTAAATTTTGAGTTGTATCTTGAACAATTACTACTTCTTCTTTCTGACACGAATAAAGTGTAAAAAATAAAATCCCTAATAGTATGTGTATTTTTGTTTTCATAATTTGAAGTTATAATAGTGAAACAGATGAAATAAAATTTACCCTACCCAAATTAAAAAAAATAATTACTTTTACATAAGATTTTAATCAAAATATGCCTAATACAATTAAATCTGAGATTTGCAAAGAAACAATTTTTTCTGATTTTTTTAAAAATCATGCTAAAGCTTTGCGTAATTTTTTACTTTATAAATTCGGTAATCAAGAACATGCCGAAGATGTAACTCAAGAAGCGTTTATAAAATTATGGCAAAACTGTGCCGATGTTCCTCTTGAAAAAGCAAAATCTTACCTTTACACCATTGCAAATAATTCTTCTTTAAATGAAATTGCTCATCAAAAAGTGGTTTTAAGTTATCAAAAAAATAATTCTTTAAACGATAGGTCTAATGAAAGTCCAGAATTTTTATTAGAAGAAGCACAATTTAAAACTAAACTCTTAAATGCAATTGATAGATTAAACGAAACCCAAAGAGTTGCTTTTTTAATGCATCGAATTGACGGAAAAAAATATGCTCAAATAGCCGAAGAGTTAAACATTAGTGTAAAAGCTGTTGAAAAAAGAATCCATCTTGCATTATTGGAGTTACGAAAAGAATTTGAAAATTTTAGGTAGGGTAAATTAAAGTACAATTGTTTTATAAGTTGTAATAAGAATATTATGGAAGAAAATTACAAATTGGCAAAATGGTTAAATGACGACATGACTGAAATGGAATTGAAAGAATTTCAATCAGAGCATGACTTTAGTTTATTTGAAAAAATAAAAAAATATTCTTCTGAATTAAAAACTTCTAGTTTTGATAATGACAGAATACTTTCAAAAGTACTTTCATCAAAAAAAGAAAAATCAAAAGTAATATCATTAAACAAAAATTGGTTGCTAAAAATTGCAGCAGTTTTATTTATTGGATTTGGATTATTTTTTAGTTACAATAATTTTTCATCAACAAATGAAATTGCTCAAAACGGAAAAAAAACTACTTTTATATTACCTGATAATTCAGAAGTTGTTTTAAATTCTGGATCTGAAATTGATTATAAAAAATCTAATTGGAATGAAAATCGAAATTTAAATTTATCTGGAGAAGCTTACTTTAAAGTTGCCAAAGGAAAAAAATTTCAAGTATCTACCAGTTTAGGAAAGGTAAGTGTTTTAGGAACTCAATTTAATGTAAAAGCACGTAAAAACCGATTTGATGTTACTTGTTTTGAAGGAAGAGTGAAAGTAAATTATAAAAATCAAGAAGTTGTTTTAACTCCAGGAAAAACGATTTCGTTTGAAAATAATATTAAAATTATTGAACAAAATGTAACTGATTTACAACCACTTTGGACAAACAATGAAATGAGTTTTGAAAAAGAAAAATTAAACAATGTAATTGACGAAATTCAACGACAATATAATGTTTCAATTGATATTAGCAATGTTAATTCTAACCAATTATTTACAGGAAAA
>JAYTPS010000357.1:0-5068 GCA_043747155.1 Flavobacterium sp.
CCTCTTGAGCCGTAATCAAGTGCGCTATTCAGTTGCGCCACAAGGCCTTTTTTTGTGAGTGCAAAGATAGTTATAAATGTGAAATTTGCAAATCTAAAACCTAAAATATTTAGATTATTTTATGGCTCGTATAGTTATAAAATACCTCCAAACAATTAAAATTTTTTGCCAATTAGTTGCTTTAGACAAATCTAATTGTTGTTTAGAAAAGCTTGGTAATAGTAACTTATTAAGTTTTGCAATTAGTTTAAACATAGTTCCAAATGTATAAAAAAGCTTCAATTTATTTGTTAAATAGGTAATATTTTCTAAATAAAGAAATTATTATGAATTATTATTGTAATAATAAATTTTTTATTTTAAATTTTGCAACCTAATTTTGAACATTAATTTAATTTGAAATATCAATAGTAATTGATATAGAATTTAAATTTAAAAAATTGCACAAAATAAAATTTATAGTTTAAATATTTTAAACTCTTAAAATGAACTAATATGAAAAGAATTTTACAATTTTCGAAGTTTAAAAATTATCAATTTAGTTTTACAAGTAGTAGTAAAGTAGTATTGTTAATGCTCTTTTTATTTTTCATTTCTAATTTGCAAGCTGCAACTAAAACAAGTACTGCAATTGGCGGAACTTGGTCAACTGGTTCTACATGGGTTGGTGGTGTTGCTCCAACTGCAGCCGATAATGTTATTATTATAAGTGGTGCAACGGTAACTTTAACTGCCGCTACAACAATAACAAACGTTACCATCAATACAAGCGGAACTCTAAAAATAGGTTCTATAAACGCACTTACTTTAACTGGAAGTTTTGTGAATAACGGAATATTTAATGGCACTAGTGGACGATTAATTTTAAATGGACTTACAAGTAATTTTACCAATTTAGGTAGTTTTACAATGGGTTCGGGTAGAATTTACTTATATGGAAATTTAACAAATTTTGGCACTCATACTTTAACTGCAACCCAAATTAGATTTTATGGTAATGCTGCACAAAGTATAGCTGGTTTTTCGACTACAGGAATTGTAAGTATGAGAAAAACAGGTGGAATTGCAACTATAATTAGTAATATGAATACTGGTGGACTAACAATTAATGGTTCAAACGGAACATTAAATTTAGGAACAACATTAAATCATACTTCAATAGGAAGAATTACTCTTACAAATGGAACTTTAAATGGAGGTTCAAGTACACTTAATGTAAATTTTGTTAGTACAACTGCTTGGAGCGGAAATGGTTCTGTTTTTGTAGCTGGAACTAGTACAGTAAAATTTGGTGCAGCTGGAAATCAAACAATTTCTGCATCTGCAACTACATTTAATAATCTTACTTTTTTAAATTCTGGATTAAAAACACTTACAACTGGTTCATGTACTGCTACTGGAATAGTTTCAATTGAAGGAACAGCAACAGTTTCGGCAACACCAACTTATGGTGCAAATGCAACACTAAGATACAATACAACAATTGCAAGAAACGCTGGTGTTGAATGGATAACACCTTTCGTTGGTTTAGGTGGAGTTGTTATTGCAAATACTGGAGTTATAACAATGAATGCGGCTAAAGTTTTAAATGCATCGGTGCCATTAACAATTTCTAGCGGATCTACATTAAGTACAGCAAATTTTCAACCAACTTTTGGTGGTAACTTCATAAATTTAGGTGGAACTTTTAATGCTGGTAGTTCTCCAATACTTATTACAAACACAATGGCAAATCAAAGTATTGCTGGATTTAGCACTACAGGTTTAGTTTCTATGACAAAAACAACTGGTACAGCAACATTTACAGGAAATATTGTTAGTAACGGAATTACAATAAATGGAGTAGGAGGAACTTTAAATCTTGGAACAGCTTTTAATCATACTTCTATTGGAAATATTACGCTTACAACTGGTATTTTAAATGGTAATTCGAGCACGCTAAATGTAACAGCAATTAGTCCAACAGCTTGGAATGGAATTGGAACTTTATTTACCGCTGGCACAAGTACTGTAAATTTTGGTGGAGTTGGCAATCAAACAATTTCTTCAACTGCTGCAACATTTAATAATCTAACATTCTCTAATTCGGGAATAAAAACTTTGACTACAATAAATTGCACTGCTAATGGTATTGTATCCATGGAAGGAATGGCAACAGTATCTGCAACTCCAACTTATGGTTCAAATGCTACTTTACTATACAATACATCAACTGCTAGAACTTCGGGAGTTGAATGGATTACACCATTTGTAGGACTTGGTGGAGTAATTATTGCGAATACTGGTGCAATTACAATGAATACAGCAAAGGTTTTTAATTTTGCTTCACCATTAACAATTAATACTGGAGCTACATTAAATTCGGCTAACCTTCAATTAACTTTTGGTGGTAATTTTAGTAACACTGGTGGAACATTTATTGCTGGTAGTTCTCCAATAATTGTTTCAAATACAATGGCTACTCAAAGTATTGCTGGCTTTAATACAACTGGTTTGGTTTCTTTGACAAAAACTGGTGGAACTGCAACTTTTACAGGAAATACTAGTGGTTCTGGTCTTACAATAAATGGAAATGGAGGAACTTTAAATCTTGGAAATGCTTTAACGCATACTTATTCTGCTAATTTAACAAGAACTGCAGGAACTTTAAATGGTGGTTCAAGTACTTTAAAATTGGCTGGAATTGTAAGTGGAACTGGAGGAACATTTATTGCAAATACAAGTACAATTGATTATAATGGAACAGCGCAATCAGTTGTAACATTACCATATTACAATTTAATTTTATCAGGTTCTGGAATTAAAACATTTGTTGCACCAACAATAATTTCTAATACATTATCAATTGCAACAGGAGTTATTGCTAATCTTACAACTGGTTTTATTCATTCTTCCGTTGGATTATCTTTAGGTGGTGTTTTTCAAGCTGCTGGTTCTTGGGGAGGAAATGGATCGACAGCAACCAATATAAACCCAACCTATTTTACTGCTACAACTGGAAAAATAAATAATAATTGTAGCTTACCTTTAATAACTGTTCAGCCAATAACTCCAGCATCAACTTGCTCTGGAAATGGAATTCAAACAATATCGGTTACAGCTTCAGGTTCTGGACTAAAATATTTTTGGAGAAAAAATGGTGTAGATGTAATTGATGGTGGAGTTGTTTCAGGTCAGAATACAGCAACTCTAGCATTAACTAATGCAACATCTACTAATGCAGGAAATTATGATGTAGTTATTATTGGAACTTGTGCTACATCTGTAATTTCAAATACTGTTACAGTTACAATTAATCCTTCACCAACAATAACTACTCAACCTTTGCCAACAACAATTTGTCAAAATACTTCAGGAACTTTTACAATTGTAACATCTTCACTTAGTCCAACTTATCAGTGGCAATATACTACCAATCCTATTTCAACTTGGACAAATACAAATGCTTTAATAGGAGTTTCTGGAAATACATTAAGTACTTTAACATTTGCAAATACACCTTTAACTCATAACAATTATTACATTAGATGTGTAGTAACAAGTTCTGGATGTTTTAGTAATTCTACACCAGTTTTATTATTAGTGACTCCAGTACCAAGTGTTGGTAGCATTTCATCAAATCAGTCAATTTGTTCTGGTAGTGCAGTTTCAAACGATATAACTTTATCAAGTGCAACAGGTACAGTTCAATGGCAAAGAGCTGACAATGCTGGTTTCTCGGTAAACCTTTCAAATATTGGAACTAATTCAACCCAATTAACAACTACAGAAATAGGATTATTATCTGCAACAAGTTATTTTAGAGCAGTAGTTTCTAATGGTGTTTGTACTCCAGTAATTTCTGCAACTTCAATCGTTACAATTGCATCAACAACTTGGTCATCAATTGGTGGCGGAAGTTGGGATAATGGAGTGCCAACAAATACAACAACTGCAATAATATCTGCAAATTATACTTCATCAGGCGATTTAAATGCTTGTTCACTAACAGTTAATAATAATGCAGTTGTAATAATTTCATCTGGAGATAGTGTTAGTTTGAATGGTGCATTAATAGTTTCATCTGGAAGTTTTACTTTAAATAATAATTCTAATTTAATTCAAACAACAGATGTTGCCAATACAGGAAATATAAATGTAAAAAGAAACAGCGCACCAATAAAACGTTTAGATTATTCGTTATGGTCGTCACCAGTTAATTCTCAACAGTTGCAAGCTTTTTCGCCATTAACATTGTCAAATCGTTTTTATAATTACAATTCAACTTCTAATCAATATAGTGTAATTGCATCACCATCAACGACTAATTTTTCTGTAGGTGCAGGATATTTAATTCGGGTTGCTAATAATCATACAACATGGTCATCAATTTGGAGTGGACAATTTACAGGTGTTCCAAATAATGGTCCAGTAACTGTAACTGTTGATAATAACACTTATAACGCAGTTGGAAATCCGTATCCATCAACAATTGAATCCGATGCATTTATCAACGACAACAATATTGTTGAAGCATTATATTTTTGGAGAAAAACCAATAATACTGCCATGTCATCTTATGCAACTTATACTTTAGCTGGTGGAACTGGAACTGATCCAAATGCTGGTGATCCTTTGGCATTAACACCAAATGGTTATATTCAAGTTGGACAAGGTTTTATTGTTAAATCGACCTCTACTTCAATAAATTTTACTAATTCAATGCGAGTTACCGATAATAGTAATCAATTTTTAAGAACCATTGAAGACAGAAATAGAGTATGGTTAGATTTATCAAATGCTACTGGATTTATATCTCAAACAATGATTTCATACATGGATGATGCTACTAATGATGTTGATGACGGAATTGATGGTAAATATTTTAATGATAGTCAAACGGCATTAACTTCAATAATTAATAACAATGAATTTGCCATTCAAGGAAGACCTTTACCATTTGACACTTCAGATGTTGTTGCGTTAGGGTTTAAAGTTGAGGTTGCTGGAAGTTATACAATATCTATTAATCATTTTGATGGATTGTTCGAAGAAACAGAACAAACAATTTACTTGAGAGATAATTTAA
>JAYTPS010000358.1:0-5448 GCA_043747155.1 Flavobacterium sp.
GGGTGGAATTTCAGAAGAATCGAGCATTGTTACGCGTTTTGGAGGTCGTCTTGAATTAGAAGATTTAAAAACCGTAAAAGGCGAAGATGCGGACGGAAATGCTGTTGA
Organism: Flavobacterium sp.; assembly: GCA_043747155.1. Taxonomy (GTDB): domain Bacteria; phylum Bacteroidota; class Bacteroidia; order Flavobacteriales; family Flavobacteriaceae; genus Flavobacterium. The sequence continues at coordinate 109 of JAYTPS010000358.1, forward strand.
TATTGTAGTTTCTCGTTCTACGGAATTGAAACTTATTGATATTAAAACCGATATTCTACTTAGTACAAACAACATTCCTTACGGTTCATCAATCTATGTGAAAGATGGCCAAACAGTGGAGAAAGGAACAACCATCTGCAAATGGGATCCATATAACGGGGTAATTATTTCTGAATTTACAGGAAAAATTGCCTACGAAGATTTAGAACAAGGTCAATCTTTTCAAGTTGAAATTGATGAACAAACAGGTTTCCAAGAAAAAGTAATTTCTGAAGGAAGAAACAAAAAATTAGTTCCAACTTTACTAGTTTATGGTAAAGATGGTGAATTGATTCGTTCTTACAACTTACCAGTTGGTTCTCACCTTATGGTAGAAGACGGAGAAAAAATTAAAGCTGGAAAAATTCTTGTAAAAATTCCTAGACGTTCTTCTAAAGCAAGTGATATTACTGGAGGTTTGCCAAGAATTACAGAGTTGTTAGAAGCTCGTAATCCTTCTAACCCAGCAGTAGTTTCAGAAATTGATGGCGTTGTTTCTTTCGGAAAAATTAAAAGAGGTAATCGTGAAATCATCATCGAATCTAAATTTGGTGAAATTAAAAAATACTTAGTAAAATTATCTAGTCAAATCTTAGTTCAAGAAAATGACTTCGTAAAAGCTGGAGTTCCATTGTCTGATGGTGCGATTACTCCAGATGATATTTTAAGAATTCAAGGTCCATCTGCAGTTCAGCAATATTTAGTTAACGAAATTCAAGAAGTGTATCGTCTTCAAGGTGTAAAAATTAATGATAAACATTTTGAGGTAGTTATCCGCCAAATGATGCGTAAAGTAAGAGTTGAAGATCCAGGAGATACTTTGTTCTTAGAAGAGCAATTAATTCATACAAGTGACTTTATTCTAGAAAACGATAAGCTATATGGTATGAAAGTTGTTGAAGATGCTGGCGACTCAGATAATCTTAAACCAGGTCAAATTATTTCACCTAGAGATTTAAGAGATGAGAATTCATTACTGAAGCGTAATGATAAAAATTTAGTTGTTGCACGTGAAGTCATCACAGCAACTGCAACGCCTGTTTTACAAGGTATTACAAGAGCTTCGCTTCAAACTAAGTCATTTATATCTGCAGCATCGTTCCAAGAAACTACAAAAGTATTAAATGAGGCAGCAGTAGCTGGCAAAATTGATACTTTAGAAGGTCTTAAAGAAAACGTTATTGTTGGACATAGAATTCCTGCTGGTACAGGTATGAGAGATTATGATCATACAATAGTAGGATCTAAAGAAGATTATAATGAAATGATGGCTAATAAAGAAGAATATATTTATTAATATTATTATGAGTGATAACAATCAACCACAGCAAGGTCAAATAAATATTGAACTTGATGAAAAAATTGCAGAAGGAATTTATTCTAATCTAGCAATTATTAATCATTCTCCTTCTGAGTTTGTTTTAGATTTTGTAACCATTATGCCTGGTGTTCCTAAATCTAAAGTTAAATCTAGAATAATATTAACCCCACAACATGCTAAAAGATTATTGGCTGCATTGGGAGAAAATATTCACAGATTTGAAGTAGCTCATGGTGAAATTAAAGACTCCGAACAACCTAACATTCCTTTAAATTTTGGTCCGGCAGGTCAAGCATAACATAATTTCTATATTTTACAAACTCCTCAAGAAATTGAGGAGTTTTTTTGTGCTTATAAATAAGATTATAAAATTTAAGAAATTTTAATTTAAAATCTCAAGTTTATTTCAAACTAGATGTTAAAACATCAAGCGAAGCAAGTATTTAAGTAAGAATTTATAACATGTAAGGAAAAATAGTACAAGATAATAGTATAAAATTAATAGATATTAATTATTTAGAATTAGGGAACAATTATCCTAGCGGAGTTTACAATGTAATTGTAACTCAAGAAGAAAATGTACAAAAACTTAGAGTTATTAAAAAATAGTAATAAAATAAACTTCTTAAAAGGAATAATTTCTCAAGATATTGATGAAGTATTTCTGTTTTTAATAGAAATCTTACAAATAATTTTCTTTTTAACACTACAACGATGTAGCAATAAATCTACACCTATGAATTTTGTAGTTTCAAAATTTAATGTATTTTTACAAATTATAAAAAAATGATTCATTTTCAAATGAATAGAAACAGAATTTTACAACAAAATATATATAATTTATGAATAACTTTACTCAAACTGTTTTTACTTTTCGTAAAAATTATTTAAATCGTTTTGCAATAATAGTAACTTTTGCTTTAACAGTTTTAAGTACTCATACTGTATTTGCGCAACCTGGGACTATGTTGTTAAATCAAGATGTTAGCGGAACATATTCTAACACTACAACAACTTTGAAAGGTGGTGTTTTTCAAGCTCGTTTTCAAGAAAATGCTTCTGGAACTACTTCTGGAACTAGAAATTGGCAATTTAATTCAGATGGATATAACAATGTTTGGGGAACAACTGCTGGTGCAGGAGTTCAAACTCTTGCAAGTTATAACACTACAATTGCTCCAAATACCACAACAGCATCTGGTAATTGGGTTGCGGCTGGATACAATACAAATGGTAGGTTACCAGCTACAATTGCAAATTATTTTTATACTTATAATATAATAAAAGGTACTTCATACACAAGTCAAAGGATGAGTGTATTGGAAACTAGTTTCAATCCTATTACTGTAAATTCTGTAGCGCAAACCGCTGGTTCATTTGGATCTAGAATAGTAGGAATAACAACTTCGGCAACGCCAAGCGCTAGTGAAAATATTTACGTAAGATATTCTACTAACGGTTTTGCAACTTCTACAATAGTTTTAGCAACCGGTTCTGGTACAGCATGGAACGCAACAATTCCTTGGCAAAATGCTGCGGTAAGTTTTTATATTTACACAAGTAATAAATCTAAAGCAGCTATTGATGCAGAAGTTACATCATTTTCATCTCAAGAAATTCATGATTTAAGTACATTAAATTCTAATAATAATGCTGGAGCCAACTATTCTTGGACACCAGCAGTAGGTAATTTTATTGTAACAAGTCCGGCAGGAACTTTTGCTGCAGGAATTGGATATGCAAGTTTAACAAATGCAGCTGGAGCTTTTGCAGCATTAAACACAGCTGTTGCAGGAACTGGCTCAGTAACCATTTTGCAAACTGGCGACAGTACAGCAGAGTTAGGTACCAACTCATTAAGCGCTTCTGCAAACTGGACTTCTATTTTATTAAATCCACAAGGAGCAAGAACTATTAGTGGAACAACTACAGGAGTTGCGCCTTTACAGTTAATAGATTTTTCAGGTGCAGATAATGTAACTTTTAATGGTTTAAATACTGGTGGAAATTCGTTGACAATTTCTAATTTAAGTACATCGGCAGTTTCTGGAACATCTACATTAAGATTTATAGGTGGTGCAATCAATAATACATTTACAAATTGTTCTATTTTAGGTTCATCAACTACGACTGTAGGTTCAAATGGAGGAACAATATATTTTGCTACAGATGCAGTTACAACAAATGGAAATGACACAAATACAATTTCTAATAATAATATAGGACCAGCTGGAGCAAACTTACCGACAAAATCAGTATTTGGTAATGGTTCAACAACTACAACTGCTATTGGGAATAGTGGTAATATAATTACAAATAATAATATTTTTGACTATTTTGGAGCAGCTGTTGCAAGTTCAGCTGTTTTTATTAGTGGTGGTTGTAATTCATGGTCTATAACAAATAATAAATTTTATCAAACTACTACTCGTACATGGACAACTGGAGCCGAGCATAATGCAATTAATATACAAAACTCTACTGCAACTTCTGGTGCACAAGGATTTACAATTACAGGAAATTCAATTGGATTTGCTACAAATACTAGTACTGGAACCTATACAATGACTGGAAGTACTGGTAGTTTTAGAGCTATACGTTTTACAGGTATTATTGCAGGAACTTCATCTGATATTTCTAATAACACAATTTCAAATATTAGTTTAGCAGGCGTTTCATCATCAGGAACAAGTACTAGTTCACCTTTTACTGCAATATTAATTAATGAAGGACTTGTAACTACAAATAATAACACAATTGGTAGCCAAACAATTATAGGTTCTTTAGTTTTTTCAACTAATTCTACAACAGCTACAGACATATATGGTGTTTATAATTTTAGTTCAAATGTTTGGACTTCTAACGGTAATCAAATTGGAGGAATTTCAGTTACAAATGCAGGTGCTTCTGGAACTTTTGCCGTTTATGGTTTAAGAGCAAATACTGCAACAGGTGTTACTTGGACAGCAAACAATAACTTAATTGGTGGGACTGTTGCAAATTCGATTCAGTTAAATTCTACTGGTGCTACATCTCAAGTAATTGGAATGCAATCTGCTAATGCGCCAATGTCTTTTACTTCAAATACAGTTAGAAATTTAACTAACAATAATGGAACTGGAACTACAACTTCTGCATCTGTAATTGGTATTTGTCATGTAAGCTCAACTCCAAATAATACTTTATCTCAAAATACTATATTTAATTTAAGCAATTCCAATACAACTCTGGCAACTACAGTTACTGGAATTCAATTTACTGGAGCAACTGCAAATGTTGTTTCTAGAAATTCTATTTATAATTTAACTTCTGCAACATCTAGCGCAACAGCAGAAATAAATGGAATTAGAATTGCTGGTGGTACAACTCAGTATACTAATAATATGATTTCATTAGGTAATAATTTAATCACATCACCAATTATTAGTGGAATAAATGAATCATTGGGTACAAATTCTGTTTTTAATAATAGCATTTATATTGGTGGTTCACCAACTTCTGGTTCAACTTCATCTTTTGCTTTCAATGGTTCGCAAACAGTTAACGTAAGAACTTTTAGAAATAATATTTTTGTTAATAACAGAAGTAATAGTGGTTCAACTTCTAAACATTATAATGTTAAAGTAGGAGGAACAACAATTAATCCAACTGGATTAACAATTAATAATAATGTTTATTATGGTACAGGAATAGGTAACGTATTTGGATTTTTTAACGGATTGGATGTGGCTAGTTTAAGTGCATGGCAAATAGCAGTTGGTCAAGATGCAAACAGTTTTAATGATAATCCGCAGTTTTTAGATCCAACGAATACAACTCCAGATTTACATATTCATCCAACAAACCCAACTCCAATTGAAGCAAGTGGTACGGATTTAGGTGTAACTTTAGATTTTGATGGTCAAACACGTTCTGGCTTAACACCAACAGATATTGGTGCCGATGCAGGAAATTTTGTATCTTCAATTGTCGTTTGTACT
>JAYTPS010000359.1:0-4571 GCA_043747155.1 Flavobacterium sp.
TTTAGGAATTGCGGTAAATGGTTTTTCTGCTATTTTGTTAAAAAAAGATGCCGACCACAACTTGAATATGAAATCTGCTTATTTGCATTTATTTACCGATATGTTAGCATCAGTTGCAGTATTAATTGGCGGATTGTTAATGAAATATTATGGCTGGTTTTGGGTAGATAGTGTGATGACTATATTAATTGCCATTTATCTAATCGTAGTTGGTATTGATTTGCTCAAAACATCAACCAAAATGCTTATGCTTTTTACCCCAGAACATATAGACATTAAGGAAATAGTTCGTGAAGTACATAAAATATCAGGTGTTGGAAAACTACATCATATACATGTTTGGCATTTAAATGATGACGAATTGCACCTAGAAGCGCATCTAGATTGTGCTGAAGATATAAAAATGAGCGAATTTAATGATTTGCTTCACAAAATTGAACAGGTTTTATTTCATCAATTTCATATCAATCATATCAATATTCAACCAGAATTCAATAAAATTGATCCAAAAGATTTTATAGTTCAAGATTAAAAGTTTAAAAAAAGAAGCCAGGAAAATAAATAATACTATTGTTTTTCTATTTTTACTTAAAATTAAAAAGATATGAAAAAATATTTTGTATTGTTATTGCTATCTTCACAGTTATATTCTCAAGAAAAATCAAAAATTATTTATCGTAATGAAACAGTTGTAATTAACTCGAATAAAAATTTAGAAATTGAGACTTTTTTATCAGAAAGCAGATCTATATCAAAAAGCAAAAATACAGACGAATATACCATTAGAATTCCGTTTGATAGTTTTAATGAAATTTCAAATATAAAAGGTTCGTCTTTAAATACTAAAACCAATAAAAAAGAAAATTTAAATAGTTCAAGTATAAGCACATATGATGCTGAACAAGAAGATATTTTTAAAAGTGATAATAAGTTTAAATATTTTGTGCTTCCTTATGTTGAAGACAATTCGATAATAGATTTTTCGTATAAAAACAAAATCAAACAACCTCGTTTTTTATCATTATTTAGATTTCAAAATCCTATAAAAACCGAATCGTCAAAATTTCAAATTCGATGTCAATCTTCGACAGAAATAGGATATAAATTATTTGGTGATTATCAAGACAAAATAACATTCACAAAAACAATTGATGGTGATGAGGATGTTTATACTTGGGAAGCAAAAAACATTCCTGAATTTGAAAGCGAAGCAGAAATGCCAAGTTCTATTTATTTTCTTCCGCACATTATTTATTATGTAAAAAGTTATACAAAAGATGGGAAAAAAGAAGAATTATTAGGAACGCCTGAAAATCTCTACAAGTGGTATTATTCTATAACTAAAGATATCAACAAAGCAGATCAAACCAGTTTAAAAAATAAAACACTAGAGTTAATAAAAGATAAAACTTCTGATTTCGAAAAAGCAAAAGCAATTTACCAATGGGTACAAAAAAACATGCACTACGTGGCTTTTGAAAACGGAATGGGTGGTTTTGTACCTAGAGAAGCTGCAGATATTTTCCAGAAATTATATGGTGATTGTAAAGATATGGCCAATATTTTGAATCAAATGTTGCGTTATGCAAAACTAAATTCAAATTTAACCTGGATAGGAACACGACTCAAACCCTATAAATACAACGAAGTAACAACACCACAAGTTGATAATCATATGATAACAAATGTTGTCTTAGATGGCAAAAGCTATTTTCTTGATGCAACAGATAAATTTTGTCCGTTTACATTTCCGTCATCTATGATTCAAGGAAAAGAAGGATTAATTGGAATTTCAGAAAATGAATTTAAAATTGAAAAAGTTGAAGAAGTGGCTTCAAATAGAAATAAAATTGCCATTCAAATGAATCTGAAAATTGAAAACAACACCATATCTGGAGATGCAAACACAACTTTAACAGGATTTAATAAAAGCGATTTGTTGAATAGAATTTCTGTTTACAATCAAAGAGAAAATGAAATTTGGAAAAAAACAATAACATCAATCAACAATAAAATAGCATTAGAAATTATTGATGTACAAAAAAACGATTATCAAGACCTTCCTTCAAAAGCCAATTTCAAATTAAAATTAGAAGACGGACTAAAAGATGTAAATGGAAAATTACTACTAAAGCCTATTTTACTTTATCCTCTAAAAGAAAATTCTATTGAAATTGAAAAAAGAAAACTTTCAATTGAAAATGATTATGCTTTTCAATACGAAATAGAATACCAATACGAAATTCCTACTGATTATAAAGTAGAGTTTAAACCAGAAAATGCCAAAGTAGAAAACGATTTGGCAAGTTTTGACATTCAATATAAAGTAGTTAACAATAAAATAATTTTGAATCAAAAAATTGAATCAAAAAAATTATTATTAGAAGCTAAGGATTTTGAAAAATGGAATTCCTTTATAAAATCACTAAACAAGCAATATAATCAATCTATAATCCTTTCAAAATGATAAAAAAACTAACCCTTATTTTTGTTATATTTTTTACAGTTCACACCTATTCACAAGAAATAAAAAGTTATACCTGGGACGAAAAACCCCAGTTTAAAGAAATCCCAGAAGAATATAAAAACCAATCATCAATTGTTTTGTTTGACAAAAGATGGATACATACTAGACTTGGTCAGTCTGCATTTGCATCATTTACAATGAATCATTTTGCTATAAAAATTAATAAGGCAGAAGACATCAACAAATACAACAAAATTAAAGCTCAAGATAATGGTTATATAAGAGATGTTCGAGATTTTCATGCTCGAATAATAAAACCAAATGGCGAAATAAAAATTTTGCCAGAAGACAAAATTGTTGAAACTGAGATTGACAAAGTAAAATCGATTGTATTTGAAGGTGTTGAAGCAGGAGATATTTTAGAATACTATTTTATACTAAAAGAAAATCCTAGTGCATATGGTGTTGAGGTTTTTCAGAAAGTTATACCGGTTTTATATGCTGAATTTAGCACTACAGCAAATGGTGTAGATTTTCAAACTTTTGCCTCAAAGGATTTTGACAAATCGATTTCTAGGGGAAAAACAACATCGGTTGCTTTCAATATTCCACCATATAAAGAAGAAGTTAACGCTAGAAACATCAATAATTTAGTAAAACTTATTTATAATGTTCACGATTGGTCATTTGATAATTCTAGATGGGCAACATTTTTACCAGCCTATTTTAAAAAACCTACTTTTCAATATTTTAAAAAAGCACAAGCAAATGAATTTATTGAAAAACTAAACGTAGGGAATCTATCAACAGAAGACAAACTCCAAAAAATAGACATCTATATCAAAGAAAATTTTGATTTTGTATCGCAAGGTGAAACAGCAAAAAAAATTAAAGATTTAAACGATGGAAAACAAAAATTAAAAGCCAATGACATTTTTGATTTATATGGTTTTACTTTAAAAGAACTAGAAATACCATACGAAGTTGTAGTAGGAATGTCTCGTTTTATCGGAGATGTAAACCAAGATAAATTTGTAAAACCACTTTCACACGAATTCATGTATTACATTCCAGAAACCAATAAATTCTTGTCGCCTTATGAAAAATATCTATCCTATGGATATCCAATGTATGAAATTCAAGGGTCAAAAGGGGTAAAATATAATCCTGCTCAAAAAGGATATCGAATAGAAGAATTTAACTTTCCGATAGCACCATCAGATTATACTGTAAACGAAACGCAAAGCACAGTTACATTATCTGATGATTTATCTGTAGCTACGATAGTAAAAAAATATTCAAACAAAGGTTATGAAGGACAATTAAATAGAAATTATATAAAATATCTCAAAGAAAATGAAGAAGAAAAAGACGTCTTAGAATATATTAAAAACAGAGCGTTTGGTGATGATTTTGATCTTAAAATCACAAATTATACAATTACAAATCAAGAATTTAAAAACAATATATCCAACACACCATATATCATTGATATCAATGCAGAAGCCAAAGAATCGTTAACAGAAAATGCAGGAAATTTACTTTTGGTCAACCTTGGAAAAATGATAGGAAAACAGTCAAACCTATACCAAGAAACCGAACGTAAATGGGATATTGATTTGAATTATACTAAAACTTATCTTCACAAAATTATATTCAATATTCCTAACGGATATGAGGTTGAAAGCTTCAAAGATCTTCTGATAGATAAAAAAATGAGCGGTGAAGAAAATAAAAATTGTTCTTTTTACTCTACTACAAAAATAGAAGGAAACCAACTTATAGTTGAGGTAACCGAAAAATATAATGCCATTAGCTACCCAAAGGAAATGTATCAAGATTATAGAAAAGTGATTAATGCCTCTTCAGATTTTACAAAAGCATCTGTAATATTAAAACCAAAAAAATAAGCCTTTATATTTTTTCAAATGAACCAAATACAATTCATACAAAGCCAAGTAAACACAACGCCAAAAAACATTGAAGCAACATTACAATTGCTTTTAGAAGATTGCACCATTCCATTTATTTCTCGATATAGAAAAGACCAAACCGGAAATTTGGACGAAGTGGTAATTGAGCAAATTGCCAAACTTTCTAAACA
>JAYTPS010000360.1:0-3322 GCA_043747155.1 Flavobacterium sp.
ATTAAGTTATAGTAAGCGTATACAACGACCAAGAGGTAGACAAATTAATCCTTTTAATAATTTATCTAGCAATACTAATATTTTTGTAGGTAACCCAGATTTAAATCCTGCGCTTACTGACGCTATTGATTTTGGATATTTAAAACGTTGGACTAAATTAACTTTAAGTACTTCGTTGTATGTTAATAAAACCATCAATTCGTTTCAATTTGTTAGAAGCGAAACTGGCAATTTTATAAATGGAGTTCCAATTATCAAAAGTTCGCCAATTAATTTAGCCACCGAGTACAGAAGTGGTTTTGAGTTTACATTAAATTATAATCCCTACAAATGGTGGAAATTAAATAGTAATTTTAACTTCTTTAGAATAGAAACTCAAGGTGATTATAGTTATACAAACTCTTTAGGAACTGTTATAAATCAAAATTTTGATAATATTGCCAAAACATGGTCTACTCGGTTAACATCTAAAATTAACCTTCCCTATAAAATAGATTGGCAAACTAATTTAACATACAACGGACCACAAAATAATGCACAAGGAAAATCTATAGGTATTTTCGCTGCCAATCTTGCTTTTAGTAAAGATGTTTTAAAAGACAAAGGAACAATTGCTTTTAATGTAAATGATGTTTTTAATTCTAGAAAACGAATTATGGATAGTTATCTTCCTAGCGTTGTAGAATCGCATACCGAAATGCAATGGCGTGAAAGACAAGTTACAGTATCATTTACATATAGATTTAATAAATCTAAAACAGAAAAAGAAAAACAACCAAAACGTAATCAAGATGGTGAAGGTGGTGGAGATTTTCCTGGATAAATAAAAATTATATTCAAAAAAGGTTCGTTAGTTTTTTATGACTAACGAACCTTTTTTTATTTAGAAAATAATACTAAGCGTTTTCTAAAGCTTTTTTTGCTTTTCTTTCAAAATATAATTCTTTCATGGCACCATAAATCCAGTATGGCAGAAAATGAACTAAGAATATCATTAACCAAAAACCTATTGTTAAAATAGTTAAAAATGCTAAAAAACCTAAATATTGAGCGAATGTAAACATGTCTTTTTGAAATTTATCTTAATAAATATCGTCAAAGATAATTCATAAATTTAAATTGACCAATATTTCAATCTAAATTATTAACAGCGTTTTGAACAATTAATACCATTTTCGTTTTTTAAAATAAATTATCATACCTATTAGTAATAAAAACATACTTCCAAGAATAATAAAGTAACCATATTTCCAATGCAATTCGGGCATATTATCAAAGTTCATTCCGTAAACACCAACTATAAATGTTAATGGCATAAAGAAAACCGAAACAACAGTTAGTGTTTTCATTACTTCATTCATCTTGTGACTTTGTGACGAAAAAAAGAAATTGGATGCACTGTCTAAAGTTGTTGAATCATATTCTATTTGTTCTAAAAGCTCTAAACTCTTTTGATGTAATCTATCGAAAAAACTGTAATTTTCTGGCTCAATTGAATTAAAAACATTATCATCTTTCATACTTTTAATAGAATACAACGAATCACGAAGCGGAATAATAGAACGTTTTAAAAAGTTAAAATTATCACGATGCTTTTCTATTTGCTCAAGTACTGAAGGATTAGAATTGGTTTTGGTTAAATTTATCAATAACTCAACTTTATCTTCTTCATTTTCAATAGTAATATAAAAATTTTCCATAATTGAATCAAGCAATAAATACAACAAATAATCCGCATTTTTCTCTCTTACAATTCCTGAATGAGTACGAATTCGTTCACGTATGTGCGAAAAAAAATCATTACTTTTTTCTTGAAATGAAACTAAAATGCCATCTTTAAGTAAAAAACTTATTTGATCAACAGCAATTGCATCGGTATTTCCAACTGGTAATAATGATTTTATGTTAAAAAAAAGTGTATCGTGATATTCTTCAAGTTTTGTTCTTTTGGTAGTGTTCAATATATCACCAAGCATAAATTGATCAACTTTAAGGAAACTACCAATTGATTTTATAATTTCAAGATCATTAAATCCATGAATATTTAACCAATTTACTTTGGTAACATCAACATTACTTTGAAGCTCACTTTCATTAAAATCTTTAATTTCTGTTAAGTCGAAAGTGTTATAAACAAACAATTGCATTTCGGTTGCAACATTTTTATGCTTTCCAGTATATTCAATAAAAGTTGGTTGAACCTTTTTTCCTTTTTTATATTTAATTTTTCGCACAGATTGAAATTTTTTCTAAATTTATAAATAATTATTTTTTAAAAAGTATTTTTACTAAAATTTAATACATGACAACCTTAATTACCAATATTCAAGAATTACTTCAAATTAGAGATGCCACAATAAAAAAAGTTTCAGGTCAAGAAATGGCAGTTCTTCCTTCTATAAAAAATGCATTTTTATTGTTTGAAGATGATTTAATTTCAGGTTTTGGTTCCATGAATGATTGTCCTTCAATAAAAGCTGATCTAACAATTGATGCTACAGGAAAAATAGTGCTGCCTGCATGGTGTGATAGTCATACACACTTAGTTTATGCTGGCAATCGTGTGCAAGAATTTGTTGATAGAATTAATGGTTTAAGTTATGAAGAAATTGCCAATCGCGGTGGAGGAATTTTAAATTCTGCTAAAAATTTAAATTTGGCTAGTGAAGATGAAATTTACAATCAATCTAAAATTCGGTTACAAGAAGTAATGAAACTTGGTACTGGAGCAATCGAAATAAAATCGGGTTACGGTTTATCAGTTGATGGAGAATTGAAAATGCTTAGAGTAATTAAACGATTATCCGAAAACTATCCTTTAAAAATTAAAGCAACTTTTCTTGGAGCACATGCATTTCCGTTAGAATTTAAAGAAAATCATGCAGCATATATTAATCTGATCATTAATGAAATGTTGCCTAAGATTGCGCATGAAAATCTTGCCGATTTTATTGATGTTTTTTGTGAAACTGGTTATTTTTCAGTAGATCAGACAGATAAAATTATGAAAGCCGGAAAAGAATATGGTTTACAGCCAAAAATACATGTAAATCAGTTTACTGCTAATAACGGAATTGCTACTTGTGTAAAAAATGAAGCGCTATCGGTAGATCATCTTGAAATAATTACTGATGATGATATTGAAGTTTTAAAAAACTCAATTACAATGCCAGTAGCTTTACCTTCGTGTTCTTATTTTATTAGTATTCCTTATACACCAGCAAGAAAAATTATTGACGCAGGATTACCATTGGCATTGGCAACTGATTTTAATCCTGGAACTACACCATCTGGAAATATGAATTTTGTAGTTGCAACTGCA
>JAYTPS010000361.1:0-3632 GCA_043747155.1 Flavobacterium sp.
CTATCAATATATGCTCCAAAAACTGAAAGCAAAAGTGACATTACATATATTCCAATTACAATAAATACATGTTTCATGATTGTTTTTATTATATAACGACAAAACTCTTAAAATAGTATTATAAAAGTAATTTTTGTTTCATTTTTTCGACAATATTATATGCCGCAGGACAAATTGCAACATTTTTTAAAGTCAAGTCGGTAATTTGATTGAACTTTTTTCTATCAGTATGTGGAAATTCTCGACACGCTTTTGGGCGAACATCATAAATAAAACACTGATTTTCTATATCTAAAAAATTACAAGGAACACTTTTTAAAATATAATCTTTATCTTCGTCAACTTGTAAATAATTATCTATAAATTGCTGTGGTTTCAGTTTCAAATGTTTCGCAATTCGTTCAATATCAGCATTGGTAAAAAGTGGACCAGTAGTTTTACAACAGTTGGCACAATCCAAGCAATTGGTTTTTTTAAACTCTGCATCGTGCAATTCTTGCATAGCATAATCTAAATTTTTTGGCACTTTTTTTTTTAGTTTATCAAAATATTTTTTGCTTTCAATATGACTATCTTTGGCAAGTTTTGCTAATTCATTTAAATTGGGTTTCAACATAATACAAAATTAAACTTTTAATCAACTTAAACCTTTAAACACTAATTTTTTTAATGAAAGATTTATTCGGAAAAGCCATTCTAGATTTTCAAACCAATAATGCGCCAGAAGATTTAATTACAGAAACTTCCATATCTGAAGCTGACGAGATGAGTCTTGCTTACTTGTTTAGAAATTACAAAGAAATGCCTTTAATAGAACAAAAAGCTCTTCACCTTTGCAAAGGAAAAATCTTAGATGTTGGTTGCGGAGCAGGAAGTCATAGCTTGTATTTGCAAGAAAAAGGGTTTCAAGTCACTTCTATAGATATTTCTGAAAATGCAATTAAAGCTTGCAAACTTCGTGGTTTAAAAAACGCAAATGTTTTAAATATTTTAGATCTAAATGCAGAGAAGTTTGATACCATTTTATTATTAATGAACGGAACTGGAATTTTCGAAACCATATCACAAACAAATAAATACCTTTCTAAATTAAAAAGTTTACTTGCACCAAATGGTCAAATTCTTATTGATTCATCCGACATTATCTATATGTATGACACTAATAATGATGGTTCAAAAGCTTTTCCTAATAATATGTATTATGGAGAACTAAAGTTTACTATTAAATATAAAAAAGAAATAGAAAACCCTTTTTCTTGGCTTTTTCTTGATTTTAACACTCTTTTTAATGCTTCTTTAGAAAATGATTTACACTGTAAAATGGTTTTAACAGGTAATAATTATAATTATTTAGCAAAAATATCTCAATAATAGTTTCTAAAAACAAAACTAAAACTAACCTTTTTACGTTTATAATTTAAAATTTAAGTTATGAAACTATTAAAATTTACTATTCTATCAACAGCATTTATATTTGCATTAAGTTGTTCAAACTCTGACGACGAGAGTTCAAGTGAAAACGGAATAAATAAATCGCCAAATTTAAAACCCACAGGAACGAGTGCTAATCATTTTTTGGCATCAACCAAATACAATTCGTTAGTAATCGAAATATCCTATGCCGAAAATTTACGCCCAAATTCTCAATCAATTGCCAACGTAAAACAGTTTTTAGAAACCCTATTAAATAAGCCAAACGGAATTACAATTCTAGAAAATGAAATTCCAACTCAAGTAAATTCTCCTTTCTCAACACCAGAAATTGCAGAAATAGAAAACACCTACAGAACTCAATACAATAATCCAAATGTATTAAAACTTCATTTATTATTTATTAATGGCAACTCCGAAAACGATACTAACACCAATAAAACCTTAGGAGTTGCTTATAGAAACACATCTTGTGTATTGTTCGAAAATTCAATTCAACAACTCAGCAATGCCATAAACGAACCCAACAGAATTGACCTTGAAACAACAGTTATCAATCACGAAATTGGACATTTATTAGGTTTAGTAAATTTAGGTTCAACCATGCAAACCAATCATCTTGACACAGCTCATGATAAACACTGCAATAATTCTTCTTGTTTAATGTACTGGGAAATAGAAACTAGCGGTGTAATGCAAATGATGGTTGGAGGAAATATACCACAACTTGATGCAAATTGCCTTGCCGATTTACGTGCCAATGGCGGAAAGTAATTGTTTTTATTTAAAGCTATTTCCAGCATTTCACTACAAGTTTGCTCAATAAAATTTATTTTTCTAACCACAAAACGTGCTTCCTTTGGTCGCAGTTTTATAGCAAGAAAAATTAAACTTTATTTTCACAAAGCTTTCCATTTCATTCTGGGCTAAACTATCTGTTAACTTTAATTAAATCTGAATGCTCAATAATATCTTTAATGGCTTGGTACAAAATATCTAAATCATCTTGACAATTGTATACATTTATAGAATAACGTATAAATATTTTATCATTTAATGGCATAACTGGAACTTGAATTTTGTACTTATCATATAATAAATTTTTCAATTCAATTTGTCTGTTGGTATTCACTTCAATACTTGCCATTTGTCCAAGAAATTCTTCTGTAATTGGGCAAAGTGGCTCGGCTTTCAACAATTCACAAAAACGCTTATAATTTTCTAAAACAATTTTTTTACAAGCTTTAGATTTTTCTTTCCAATTATTTTCTTCTAAAAATTCAATTACTTTTGGGGTACAAAGAAAAGCCGAATGATCATTCGTTCCTTGATACTGGTGATAATCCAAAAATTTACTTTCACTAGGAAACAAGCTTTCATAACCCCAACTCACAACTAAAGGATCAATAATTTCTTGAAACTCTTTTTTTACATATATAAACGAACTTCCTTTTGGTGCCAACATCCACTTGTGCAAAGTGCCAGTATAAAAATCAGGATTTAATTCACTAATATTTAAATCAATGTGTCCTGGAACATGTGCGCCATCAATAATTGTAATCAACCCCAATTCTTTGGCTTTATCACAAATTTCCTTAACAGGAAAAATTATAGCAGTTGCACTTGATATATGATTAATAAAAATAATTTTAGTTTTACTAGAATAACCTTTCCAAAACTCTTCTATCAGTTTTTCTTTAGAAACTATTGGCATAGAAATCTCTTGACGAATATATTTGGCCCCAAATTTTTTACAATAAAAATTCCAAGTTCTATCCATTGCACCATATTCATGATTGGTTGTCAAGATTTCATCATCAACTTTTAATTTTAAACTTCGCATTATGGTGTTAACAGCAACAGTAGGATTTGATGTAAAAAAGAAATCTTCAACATTGCAACCAATAAAATTTGCCAAAGGTTTTTTTGCTTCTTTTAAATAAATTGGTAACTTTTTTTGAATAAAATTTACTGGTTCGGTTTCTAACTCTAATTGAAATCTTTGATATTCTTCAAAAATTGGTTTTGCGCATGCTCCAAATGAACCATGATTTAAAAATGTAATTGTTTTATCTAAAAGAAATTGCGATTTCATAAATTTAGTTTTTTGTAAAAATAAAAAATCTCAACCTATTTTCGATTGAGATTTGTTATATTTAATAATTCTGCTACTTAACTAATGTTGCTTTTCTTCTTTTTCG
>JAYTPS010000362.1:0-4594 GCA_043747155.1 Flavobacterium sp.
CAAATTATTATTTTAGAAACATTAAATCTAAAAAAGTTAGTCCAATTACAAGTTTTAAAAATCCGTTTGAAAGCATCAAAGATGTGTATAAAGAAGTTATAAAATACCAACGAAAAGATGGTGTTGAACTAAGCGGAACTTTATATTTACCAGCAGGTTACAACAAAACTAAAAAAGAAAAATTGCCATTATTAATTTGGGCATATCCAGCAGAATATAAAGATAAAAATAGCGCTGGACAAAGCAGTCAAAATCCAAATGAATTTACTGCACCTTATTATGGTTCGTTTGTATATTGGGTAACAAGAGGTTATGCCGTTCTTGATGATGCCGCTTTCCCAATAATTGGTGAAGGAACAACTGAGCCAAATGATAATTTTATAACACAACTTGTTGATAATGCAGAAGCTGCAATTGATGCTGTAGATAAATTGGGCTACATAAATAGAAAAAAAGTTGCAGTTGGCGGACATTCTTATGGTGCATTTATGACTGCAAACTTACTTACACATTCTAACCTTTTTGCTTGTGGAATTGCTAGAAGTGGTGCTTATAATAGAACATTAACTCCGTTTGGTTTTCAAAGTGAACAGCGTAATTATTGGGAAACGCCAAATGTTTACAATACTATGTCGCCTTTTATGAATGCAGATAAAATGAAAACACCATTATTGCTAGTTCATGGTGAAGCCGATAATAATCCTGGAACTTTTACTTTGCAAACAGAACGCTATTTTCAAGCATTAAAAGGACTTGGTGCGCCAGCAAGAATGGTGATTTTACCAAAAGAAGCACACAGTTATGTAGCAAAAGATAATATTTTACACTTACTTTGGGAACAAGATCAATTTTTAGAAAAATATTTGAAGAATTAAAATAAAAAAAAGACTTTTGAAGTTAAATTTTAAAGGTCTTTTTTGTTTAAAAAAACTACAGATTTTTGATTTATATCATATTCACTTTCAAAAAAAATAGTTCCATTTTTATACGTAGATTCTATTAAATAATGATTTCCTTTAAAATAAGTTTTGAAAACAGTTACTTTAAGTTTTGAATTTTCAACAACTTTCAATTGATGTGGAAATAATAAAATACAATCATCGTTTTTGTCATTAAAATAGTGAGAAGGAATTTCATTTACATCACCAAAAAGTGAAGCAATATAAACTGATTTTGGAGAATCATAAATATCTTTTGGATTTCCATTATCAATGATTTTACCTTCTTTTAATATCAAAACTTCATCAGAAAATGATAACACATCTATATTATCGTGTGTTGCAATTATTGTTGTAATACTTTTTAACTTAAAGTAATTGAATAATTTTCTTCTAAGCGAATTTTTTCTAAAATTATCAATATGACTAAAAGGTTCATCAAGTAATAATAGTTCAGGTTCTAAAGCCAAAACTCTTGCAATTGCTACTCTTTGCATTTGTCCACCACTTAAATACTTGGCTTTAACATTGGCAAACTCAGTCATTTCTACAACTTCTAATAATTCATTTATTCGTTGTAGTTTATTATTTAAATCAACATTAGAAATATATTTTCCAACATTTTCTGCAACGGTTATAAAAGGCATTAAATCAAAATCTTGAGCTAAATATTTAATAAAATCCATTCCAGGAATTAAATTATATTTTGGTCCAAAAACTTCAATATCATTCCAAAAAATAGTTCCTTTATCTAGATCGTGCAGTCCATAAATTAATTTTAATAAGGTGCTTTTTCCGCAACCACTTTCTCCAATTACTCCTAATGTTCTACCTTTTTCAAGTGAAAAAGACGTTTGACTAATTGTAATTTGGTTTAAATATGAAAATTCTATGTCTTTAATTATAAGCATTCAACAAAAATAACAACTAATTTAACAACATTCAATAAAGAACGTTAACAATAATTGTAATCTTTTGACAATTAGTTAAATAAACAATAATATTTTATTTATTGATTAAATTGTACGAAATTTGTAAACCCAAATCTTTCTGAAACCATTACCTTCAATTAAACGTATGTTTTTTTTGAAAATATTAAAAGTGATTATGAAAGAAAAGATTTTTACTATTTATTTTTTATTGGGCTGCTTATTTTCGATGGCACAAGTTGGCATTGGAACAACTATGCCAAATGCAAAATTAGATGTAATTTCAAATACACCAGGTAGTCCATCTAATATTGATGGGGTTTTGGTTCCAAGAGTTTCTGTATTTCCATCAACAAATCCAACAAGTTTACAAAACGGAATGTTATTGTTTTTAACAAATACTGCAACCTTTGCAAGTATTTCAAGATCGCCAGGTTTTTATTATTGGGAAAATCTTACTTCTAATTGGATTGGTATTCAAACAAATCCAACAACAAATTGGAATTTACTTGGAAATGCAACAACAAATTCGTCAAACAATTTTTTAGGAACAACTGATAATATTGATTTAGTCTTTAGAAGAAATAATATTAGAGCAGGATTTATTGGCGATCCTGTTTATGATGCGAGTTTTAATTATAATAACGGAAATACTTCATTTGGAGCAAATTCGCTTTTAAATCCAACAATTAATATTGCTTCACAAAATGGTGTACGAAATGTTGCTTTTGGATCTAATGTAATGCCAGGATTGACTACAGGAAGAATAAATGTTGCTGTGGGTGATTTTGCATTATTTTCAAATTTAACTGGAATAGGAAATGTTGCTATTGGTTCGGCTGCATTATATTCTAATTCATCTGCAGCGTCAAATGTTGCTATTGGAAGAAATGCTTTGACAACGAATAATGCCGACAATAATACAGCAATTGGATTTGCCTCTTTACGACAAAACGCAGTAGGAACTAATAATACTGCAATAGGTTTTGAATCTTTAAGAGGTGTTTTGGGCTCAGGAAGTGTTGGAATTGGATATCAAGCTGGACGACTTGAAACTGGTAGTAATAAATTATATATTGAAAACTCAAATGCTGATGCCAATAACGCATTAATATACGGTGAGTTTGACACTAATATTGTAAGGATTAATGGTGGTTTACAAATTGCTAATCAAGCCACAACTGGTTATAATTTTCCAATTGCAAGAGGAACAAATGGTCAAACACTTCAAACTGATGCTTCGGGAAATGTAACATGGAGAAATTCTTTAAATAATCTCTCATTAGTTAGAACTAATTTAACTGCAAATCAAACTGTAAATACCACTGGATGGCAAAAAATTAATTTTAACTTAATGCAATTTGATACTAATACCGAATTTAATACTGGCACAAGTCAATTTGTAGCCACCAAAGTTGGATATTATGAAATAAATGCTGGTTTACATACTTTTAATAAATCGGATGCTGAATATTACGGAATTGCAGTTTATAAAAACGGAATTGAATATCAAGAAACTTCATCGCATCACTATGGAGACAAATTAATTTCGAGAACAATTAATTGTACTTTAAGATTAATTGTTGGCGATGTTATAGAAATTTATTTTTTTAATGGAAATGCTCCAACCACAGTTGATGGTTATTCTGGAAAAACTTATTTCGAAATAAAACAAATAAATTAAAATTTTTAAAGCTGTTTTTATAAAAAACAAGAAACACTTTTAAGTTTTTTAAATTTCATTTATGAATAATTTATCGTTTAAACGTTTATTTCAAACATTTAATCGATTAAAAACCAAAAAAGATACAATATATTCAACTATTGCTTAAATTTATTGAGATTATTTAATATTAAAAGCAAGAAGATATGAAAAAGAAAAATTACCTAATATTAGTTTTGATATTTTGTATCAATTTTAGTTTTGCACAAATTGGAATTGGAACAACTTCTCCTGATGCACAATTAGACATTCGTTCAATTAACCCAGCATCGCCAGCAATAAATGATGGTGTTTTAATACCCAAAGTTGATAATTTAACCGCAATTCCCACAATTGCACAACAAGGAATGTTAGTTTATTTAACTACAAATATATCTGCTACTTATCAAAAAGGTTTTTACTATTGGGACTTTCCAACCTTAACTTGGATAGGCATTTCATCAACTGCGAATGGAGATAAAGATTGGTATGAAGTAGGAACTACAATTGCACCAGATGCTATTACAGATGATATGTTTCATACTGGCAATGTAGCTTTAGGAAAGAATACAGCAGTTTATCCATTAGAAATTAATGGTTTAGATTTTAATAGAACATTAAATGTAACAACAACAAACAATGTAACTGATGGAACAGCAAATTCAAGTATATTAAATGATTATACAGGAAATTCAGATGATGCTGTAAATGTTTCTCGAAATACTTTTTCTGGAACAAGTTTGGGAAATGTTATAGGGAATTCAGTTCAATTAAATTCATCTGGAAATAATCCGTTCTTTGGAAGTTATAATGTCATATCTAATTCATCCTCTGGAGCACATATTGCCATTCAAAATTCACTTGGATTTAGTACAAATAATAATACTGGTGTTAGAAACTTAATGCAAAATATAACTACAAATGGAAGTTTTACAGGCATATCTAATGAATTATACAATAATACTGGAAACGGATTAACTACTGGAGTATACAATTTACTTGGTACTTCAGGTACAAGTGCAATT
>JAYTPS010000363.1:0-3683 GCA_043747155.1 Flavobacterium sp.
GCGAAAGCGACCAATTGGCATTAGCGAAAAGACAAGAAAATTTAGAGTATGATTTAAAAAACAGAGGTATTTATAATGAAAAAACAGGACAATTTGAACGTGAGTTAACCGATGCTCAAATAGCTGAAATACTACGAGGTGGAGATATTGTAAGCAAATTGAATAATGAACAATTATTGACTTATGAAACGTATCAAAACGACATTACTAAAATCAATAAAAAAGGAGCAAAAGAGAGAGAAGATTTAACTGAAAACGATGCTAAAAAACAAGCAGAAAACGCAGATAAGATTTTTCAAGAAAAGCTAAAACAACTTAATGATATTGAGGAGGAAGCTAATAAAATATATACTTCACAAGCAATAACATTAGAAAAAAGGTTAAATAGGGGTGCTATCACACAAGAAGAATATAATAAGGCGTTAATAAAATTAAAAAATGATACTGCAAATAAAATATTTGAAAGACAAACTGATTATTTTCAGGAGGAATTATTATTATTAGCAACAACAGAGGAACAAAAACATGCTTTGGTAGATGCTTTTGCTAAAATAAGAATAGACCACGCTAACGCCAATGCTGATTCTGAAAATAAAACAGCAGAAGAACAAAGAAAAGCAAGAGAAAAAAACATAAAAGACAGTTCAAAGATAATAGCAGATGCTTTTGGAACAGATGCTACGAACCTAGAAAACTTTTTTAATAATATTTATTCAAACTTTGACAAACTTCTTGAAGAAGGAAGTTTAAGCGTAGAAGATTTTACAGAAACATTTGCTTCTGCAATGGCGGTTGTAAAAGATATAGGAAACGTATTATTTGAAAAAAGAATTTCTGATATTGATTATGAGATAGAAAAAAACAATGAGTATTACGATAAGCAAATAGCACTTGCTGAAAACGATGCAAGAAAAAAAGACTTATTAGAGAAAGAGAAAAAAAGAAAAGAAGATGCGTTAGAAAAACAAAAAAGAGCAGAACAACATAAACAAGCTGTATTCAATAAAGCAGTTACAATAGCACAAATTGGACTACAAACATCATTGGCAATAATAACCGCTGCCGCTGCAACCGCTCCAACTTTTTGGGGTGTAGTTATTGCATCAACAATTGGCGCATTACAATTAGCCGCTGCCGCAGCAATACCTATTCCAAAATATAAATTAGGTAGAACAGGAGGTAAAAGAGAACGAGCGATAATTAACGAGGAAGTTCAGGAGGTAGTATCAGGAAAAGGCGGTGTAAATCCAAAGATATACGAAGGTAAAAATGCTTTAGTGGATTTGATGGAGGGCGATATGGTGCATACATCAGTAGATGCTTATAAAAAATATATGCGTTCAAGTTCATTGCAAAAAGTAACTATTGATAATAGTAGAATGGACACGTACCAGGCAAGTATGGTACAATCAAAATCACTAGATAAAGAAATGCTAGATGAAATGCGAATGAGCAGAAAAGCATTTGAAAAAAATAAACCTAATATAAATTTCAGTTCCCAAAAAGTAGATATAAATCACGAACTTTGGAAAATGCAAATTTTAAATTGGAAAAACTAAAATGGGAGAAGTAAACACCGCCTTCACGCAAAGAAAACGATATACATTTTATTATAAAGATAAACAGTATCGTTTAAAAGTTGATCCTATAGGATGGGATAGTATTGATAAAGGTATTGAGATAGCTAGAAATGAAGATGCTAGTTATCACGGTGTATATTCTAAATTCTCAAATACATTACGATTTTCAAAAGACAGTAAAGATTTTCTAAAATCGGTTTATGCAGTAGATAGTATAATGGGTAAAGTAAAACTTCTTGAAGAAGAAAAACACCCACATACAGGATTATGGGAATATTCTTTGGAGGGTGATTTAGATTTTACAACATACGAAATACTAAATAATATTGTAAGTATAAAATTTAATTCTGCTGGACTTGAAGAAGTAATAAAAGCACGTAATAACGACAAATTTGAGATAGATAGGGAAAAAGACCTTTTAGGTAATTTAACAGCACCATTAATCCCAAAAACGGTTATAGACGAAGGCAGAAAGATATTTTTAAAATCAGATTGGAAAACAGATGCTTTACAAAGTACTGCTTATATGAGTATTGAAAGTAATACAAATAGTAGTAGAAATTCTAGTTGTTCAATACCTTTAAAAGTAATTAATAGAAGCCACGAAGAAGCTCAATATGTAACTGAATTAGTTACAGGAGATGAAAGTAATAGTAGTGTTGCTATGGAATTTTTCTCTAATGCTGATAGAACAAAAACTTTTAATTTAAAATTTAATTTAAAATTTGAAGTAAATCACATTGATAGTTTTGAAGCATCTGATAGAATTTTCGATGTAAGATTATCAAAAGTAGCTTTAGACGGAGCTATTATAAGCACACAATTTTTGGAACATAACACAGGTTTTCAAATACGTAGAGGTATTTATAATTTGTCATATAATCAACAAATAACATTATTAGAAACAGAAAGTTTGTCTTTATATTTTTTTATAAAAGCAAGTTTTAATGTAAATTTCCAATCAAGGTTTAGAATTGGAATAAGAAATATAGAATGCAACGTTACATTAAATGAAGATTCTATATTTGAGCAAACAACATTAAATTTTATTTTAATTCACGAAATATTCAAAAGATTAGCTAGAATTATAACAAGTAAAGAAGGTACATTTTATTCAGAATATTTTGGAAGTATTGCAGATGGATATTTAAAAAATGGTGTTGGATCTAATATAGGAGCAACTCACGGATTTTGGGTAAGGCAATTTGACAAATTACCATTATCTACAACAGAAAAAATAAATCTATTTAAACCATTGACTACTTCGTGGAATGAATTAGTTACAAGTACCCACGCATCGTTAAACGTAGCATTTGGAATAGAGAAAATAGGCAGACAAGAAAAATTAGTAGTTGAGGATATGCGATATTTTTATAATAGAAATATTATAACAAAATTACCACATCAATTAAATAATGTAAAAAGAAGTCCTGCTGTAAAATATTTTAATAGCTCAATTGAAATAGGGTATGATAAAGGGGATGTATTTGAAGAAGCTGTAGGATTAGATGAACCAAATAAAAAATCTAATTTTATAACCTATTTAACCAAAGGAACATCTTTAACCAAAATATCAAGTATTATAGCAAGTAATTATAAAAGAGAGTTTGCACGTAGAAAACCTCAATATAAATATCAAAATCTATCTCACGAATCGGATAATAATTTATTCTTTTTGGATTTAAAAAAAGATAATACAGGATTATTTTACAAGTTTAGAAAGTGGCAAGATGATTTTGCACAAGTTCCAACAGGAATTTATGCTCCTGAAACAGCAACCGAATTACGTTTTAGTCCTATAAATATGCTATTAAGACATAGTTGGTTTTTTGGAGCAGGTTTGTTAAAATTTCCTTCACAATATATTCGTTATGGAAGTTCAGAAACAAATAGCAATTTAAAAACAAAATTAAGAACTGATAGTATTTATTTACAAGATACTTCTGCTTTTATTGGCGATGGCAATGAGTATTCAGAAAGTGGAGATATACTAAACTCACAATTAAAAAGAGCAGTATTTAAAGCAGAATATATTGAGGGAGAATGTAAAGTAAACTTTGAATTAATGCAAAAAATAGAAGGTTTTACAGAAATTGATGGAAA
>JAYTPS010000364.1:0-2052 GCA_043747155.1 Flavobacterium sp.
GCAATTTTTTTTAAAAGAATAAAAATGATTTTTTGTTAAAAAAAAAGTATTGAAAGGAGCGTTTTTTGCAACATAATAATACAGTTCAAACATTGTGTCTTGATGAGTTATAACATCATCTAGCGATAATTCTTTATGTGTGATTTCGATAATTTTTTTTCTAGCTCGCTTGTATTGATCTCTATATTTCTTTGAAAAAGCATCAATATAATCTGATGAATTTCGCCAAGAATTATTAAGTTCAAAAACCATATTGGGTTGTGTATTGAATTCATAAATTGAATTAAAATCTTGCTTTTTTAATTCAATAGCTGTGTTTTTATAAAAATCTTTAAAAGAAATAATATGAATTTTTATGTTATTTTCTTTCAATAATTCAATTAAACGATTGCTACATTCAATTAAAATAGAGCTAATTTTTTCTGAAGCGATTTCATTGCTAAAAGCAAAACTATTTTCGCCTGTAATCATATTATTTCCAATGAATAATACTTTAGATGCTAAGTTTTTAAACACAAAATTTCTTATAGCTGTTTTAATGCATTTGTCTCTTTCTCCAAAAGATTCTAGTTGATTAAGATTTAAGTATTGAGCTAGTAAAACACCAATTAATATATTGTTTTCAAATACTGCCAAATAATAGCATTGCATATTGCTTGGAGAAGATTCTTCTAGTGTTTTTAAATACGGCTTTTGAAGAAAAGCATTAAGTGCAGCAACATCATTCCAAGATTCTGGAAGTTCAGTAATAGAACTATAAATTTTTATTTTAATAGAATTCAAAGTAAAAAAAATCGCTCCACAAATGTAAAGCGATTAGTTTATAATTAAATGTTAAAATTATTTCATTGCACAGATAATTCCTCCCATAATCATGAAACATACTATCCAGAAACCGCCAGAAACTAAAACATATTTCCAACTTCTTTTTTCATATAACGAGTTAGTTCCAATTACTGGCAGAATCATAAATAATCCGGTCATAAAACCATGTAAAACACCATGTCCAAAATATCTAAATTCATTTCCGTAATCCTTCATAAAAGCAACATAAGACGGCAATGCTTTTGTTTCATCTCCACCAATCAAACCCAATACTCCAAACTGATGTATTACTATAGTTTGTAAAGTAAAGGCAATGAAAAATGCATACAAAATTGACATTCCAAAAATTAATGCCATATTAGGTTTTTTATCAGGATTCATTGTTATTCCTGTTTCTCTCATCCAAATGTTTCCAAATACCTTTGGATTATACCAAATAAATCCAACAACAAGTGTTGAAAGTGCAGCAAGCAATATTGCTAAAAAATTAATGTTCATTGGTTTTAAATTTTTAAGGTTAGATAACAAACTTACAAATTTTTTTGTAATTGAAATAACATATATTTTGTAAGATAAATAACAATAATTAACTGTTTTTAATTTTTTTTACGTAGTTCATCGATTTTATTTGTATTTAAACGCGTATTATAATTAGTTTTACTTCAACAAAAAATGATAACCATGAAATCAACAATTACTTTTTTAGCAACATTATTTGTTTCGTTAGTATCTTTTGCAGAAGTTTCAGTTTCTGAAAAAAATGCATTGTTACAACTTTATTCATCAACTAATGGTAGTCAATGGACAACTAAATGGAATACTACAACTCCTGTTGCTAGTTGGTATGGAATTAAAGTTGTTAATGATAAAGTAGTAAGTATTAATTTATCTAGCAACAACCTTTCTGGAACTTTACCAAGTGAAATATCTGGATTGATAAATTTAAAAACACTTATTTTATTTCAAAATAATATATCTGGTCAATTGCCAACTTCTATTGGTGATTTAAAATCTTTAGAAAATTTAAATATTGCTTTTAATAAGTTATCAGGATCAATTCCTAATGAATTATGTCAAGCAACTTCATTAAAATCTTTAGAGCTTTTTATGAACAATTTGTCTGGTTCTATTCCAACCAACATTAGTTTGCTTACTAAATTAGAATTATTATCATTATACAATAATTTAATTTCTGGAGAAATTACTACAGAGCTTTTTAAATTAACT
>JAYTPS010000365.1:0-5856 GCA_043747155.1 Flavobacterium sp.
AGAAATCTCCATTTTGAAAACTGGATATTCAACACCTTCGTGTGTAATTGTTTCTTTAGTTTCTACTGTAGATTTAGTTATAAAAACATCTTCATTAGACATGTCTTTAAAAGCAACTAATCTGTAATTTTCTGGGTGAATTCCTTGTTTCATTGTGTAAATCTTTATTTGTTTGTGAAATAGTTTGCCTTGATGCTTTTATGTAAAAGGTATCGACTTGCTATAACTTTTAATTATTGTTTTTAGTTTCAGTTTGCAAAAGTACAATAATATTTCTTATTTCAAATAAATACTTGGCTTTTTTTTGACTTTAATTTAGCTTCACAATGTGTTAAGAATTATTATATTTGTAGATTAATTTAAAAACTTAAAATACTATGGAACAAAAGACTTCAGCATCAAAATCTGGTTTGCAATTCGGATTTATTTTTGGATTAATAATGATTTTAGAGTTTGTTGTAGGTTATGTTTTAAACATTAATCCACAAAGCAATAAGGTTTATGGACTTATTATTAACCTATTAAATTTTTTAGTTTTACCATTAATATTTATTTACTTAGCTTGTGATAATTATAAAACAAAAATAAATTCTGGTTTTATTTCATTTAGCGAATGTTTAAAAATTGGAGTTTCAGTATGTGTTATAGCTGGTTTAATTTATGGTTTGTTTAGTGCAACATTTGCCTATATTTTTCCAGAATACTTTGAAGAAATGTTTAGAAAAATGAGAATTGTAATGGCTGAAGAAAATTCAAAATTGACTTCTGAACAAAAAGATATGACGATTTCGTTTTCTAAAAAATTTATGAATCCTGCAATTTCAATTCCAACAACAGTAGTAATGTATGCGTTTTTTGGATTAATTTATTCGCTTATAATTGGAGCAATTGTAAAAAAAGATGCTAATCAAAGTTTTTAATATTTAATGAATCTATCCATAATTATCCCATTATTAAACGAGCAAGAATCGTTACCAGAGTTACATTCATGGATTGTAAAGGTAATGACAGCTAACAATTATTCGTACGAAGTTATCTTTATTGATGATGGTAGTACAGATGCTTCTTGGAATGTAATTGAACAACTTTCTAGAGAAAATACTTCTGTAAAAGGAATTCGTTTTTTAAGAAATTTTGGAAAATCGCAAGCATTACATGCAGGTTTTGCAAAAGCTAAAGGCGATGTAATTATAACTATGGATGCCGATTTACAAGACAGTCCAGATGAAATTCCGGGATTGTATAAAATGATTTTGGATCAAAATTATGACTTGGTTTCTGGTTGGAAAAAGAAACGTTACGATTCTGTTGTATTTAAAAATTTACCTTCTAAGTTGTTTAATTGGGCAGCAAGAAAAACGTCTGGAGTGTACTTAAATGATTTTAATTGTGGCTTAAAAGCTTATAAAAATATAGTTATAAAAAACATTGAAGTTTCTGGCGAAATGCATCGATACATTCCAGTTTTGGCAAAAAATGCTGGTTTTGGAAAAATTGGAGAAAAAGTAGTTATTCATCAAGCTCGAAAATATGGCGAATCTAAATTTGGTATCAATCGGTTTATTAATGGTTTTTTAGATTTAATAACCATTTGGTTTTTATCTCGTTATGGCAAACGACCAATGCATCTTTTTGGTGCTGTTGGTGTTTTAATGTTTTTGATTGGTTTTGTGTCAACTTTATTTATTATAGTTGTAAAATTAGTTAAATTGTATTCTGGTTACGAAACTATTTTGGTAACTGAAAATCCATTGTTTTATATAGCTTTGACAGCAATGATTATTGGAACGCAATTATTTCTTGCAGGTTTTCTTGGCGAAATTATACTTCGTACAAAAAATAATGAAGAACGTTATAAAATTGCTACTGAAGTAAATTTATAACCACAACTTGAAGACGCAAATTGCGTCCTCAAACAAATACATACTATGGAAATAGAGGTTATTCAAAATAAAATTTATGAGATTCGAGGTTCTAAAGGGATGCTTGACTTTGATTTATCAGATTTATATGAGGTTGAAAATAAAAGACTTAAAGCATCTGTACGGAGAAATATAAATCGTTTTCCTGAAGATTTTATGTTTCAGTTAACCGAAATTGAATTTAATTCTTTAAGGACTAAAATTTCGTCCTTAAAGAATTTAGGAAGAGGACAACATACTAAGTTTTCACCTTTTGCATTTACTGAACAAGGTATTGCAATGCTTTCTAGTATTTTAAAAAGTGATAAAGCTATAGAGATTAATATTTCAATAATGAGAACGTTTGTAACTATTAGACAATTTGCTATAAATTATACTGAATTGCAAAATAGAATAAATGAAATTGAAGGTCAATTGCCAGAACTGTATAATGTACTGAATTATTTAGTTGAAAAAGATAACAAAGAAGAGGTTAAAGAAAGAACTAAAATTGGATATTTAAAATAATTTTTGAATGATAGCAAGAATTTAGCCCTGATAGTAATGGAAAGCTTTTTGGACTAATGACTATTTTTTGCTAAAGAAAAAAAGCGACCATAGAAGCTCTTTTTTATTTTTGCAAAAAAAGGAATTAGGGCGAAAACTTGAAATGAATAGCAGGAAGTTGCTACTGAAACTCTGAAATAAATTCAGAGAAATTAAAAAGACGAGATTGCTTCGTGCCTCGCAATGACAGTTATGAATATAGAAAAAAATATATTAGATAAAGTAAATGAATGGTTATCGCCAACATTTGACAGTAAAACCCACGATGCGATTAAAGAAATGATGACGTCGTCGCCAAAGGATTTAGAGGAAAGTTTTTATAAAAACTTAGACTTTGGAACTGGCGGAATGCGTGGAATTATGGGTGTTGGAACTAACAGAATTAACAAATATACGTTAGGAAAAAATACACAAGGATTGAGTGATTATTTAAAAAAATCGTTTGTTGGAGAACAAATTAAGGTTGCAATTGCTTATGATTGCCGTCATAATAGTGATACTTTGGCGAAAGTGGTTGCTGATGTGTTTTCGGCAAATGGAATTCACGTGTATTTGTTTAGCGAAATGCGAACTACGCCAGAGTTATCATTTACGGTTAGACATTTAAATTGTCACGCAGGAATTGTATTAACAGCTTCGCACAATCCACCAGAATATAATGGTTACAAGGTGTATTGGCAAGATGGTGGACAATTGGTTCCGCCACAAGATGGAGCAATAATTGAATTAATTGAAGCATTGAATTACAGCGAAATAAAATTTGATGCCAACGAAAATTTAATAGAATATATTGATGCAGAAGTTGATGCAGCTTTTGTAAAATCGACCTTAGAAAATTGCAGTTTTGATACTCCGAAAAAAGCTAAAGAAAATTTAAAAATTGTATATACATCGTTACATGGAACTTCTATAAAATCGATTCCAACAGTTTTAGAACAAGCTGGTTATAGTAAAGTAAATATTGTTGCAGAGCAAGCTGAACCAAACGGAAATTTTCCGACAGTAAAATCGCCAAATCCAGAAGAACCAGAAGCGTTGACAATGGCAATGGCACTTGCTGAAGAAAAAAATGCCGATATTGTTGTTGGAACTGATCCAGATTCTGATAGACTTGGTGTTGCTGTTAGAAATAACGATGGCAAAATGACGTTGCTAAATGGCAATCAAACAATGATTGTGATGACTGCGTTTTTGCTTGAACAATGGAAACGAAACGGTAAAATAAACGGTAAACAATTTATTGGTTCCACAATAGTTTCTACACCAATGATGTTGGAATTAGCAACTGCCTACAACGTCGAATGCAAAGTTGGACTGACCGGTTTTAAATGGATTGCAAAATTTATTAAAGATTTTCCGAACGAGCAGTTTATTGGTGGTGGCGAAGAAAGTTTTGGATTTATGGTTGGCGATGCAGTTAGAGATAAAGATGCAGTTGGCGCCACTTTATTAATTTGCGAAATTGCTGCTCAAGCAAAAGCTAATGGAAGTTCTATTTATAAAGAATTATTAAACCTTTATGTTGAACACGGATTTTATAAAGAATCGTTGATTTCATTGACAAAAAAAGGAATTTCTGGCTTGCAAGAAATCAATCAAATGATGGTTGACTTGCGAGAAAATCCTATGAGTGAAATTAATAATCAAAGAGTTGTTTGTATTGATGATTATGAAAATTCTACTTCTAAAAATTTGATTACTAATGAAGTTGAACCAATTTTAATTCCGAAATCGAACGTTTTAATTTATTATCTTGAAGATGGTTCTAAAATTTGTGCAAGACCAAGTGGAACGGAACCAAAAATTAAATTCTATTTTAGTGTAAACGCACCTTTAAATTCAGTTGAAAATGCTGTTACAGTTGAAAATGAATTAGACGAAAAAATAAAAAATATTATTACTGATATGAATTTAATCTAATGGATGAAAATATAAAAAAAATATTTCCCTTTGTTCGTCCTTATAAAACCAATGTGGTTTGGAACGTAATTTTTAATGTTTTGTATGCATTATTTAGTACGCTTTCGTTTATATCATTAATACCTATGATGAAGGTTTTATTTAATGATGCAGAACGAGTTACTAAACAGCCAGTTTACAAAGGACTATTTAGCATTTTAGATTATGGCAACGATTATTTGTATTTTTATATTACGCAACTTACAGAAACTAAAGGTCCACAATATGCATTAGTTTTAGTAGTAGCACTTGTAATAACAACCTTTTTATTTAAAAATATATTCAATTATTTGGCTTCCAATCATTTAATGCATTTAAAAAATGGTGTGTTGAAAGATTTGAGAAATAAAATGTATTATAAAATAATAGATTTACCCATTTCTTATTATTCTGAAAAAAGAAAAGGTGACATTATGGCAAGAATGTTGGGCGATGTAAATGAAGTTCAAAATTCGTTTTTTTCTATATTAGAATTGATTGTAAAAGAGCCAATGACAATTGTTTTTACCATAATTGCAATGTTTGCCATAAGTGTAAAACTAACATTATTTGTATTTATTTTTATTCCAATTTCTGGCTTTGTAATTTCTAAAATTGGAAAATCTTTAAAATCAAAATCAGAACGAATTCAATATGAAAATGGATATTTAATATCTATAGTAGAAGAAAGTCTGTCTGGTTTAAAAGTGGTAAAAAGTTATAATGCTGAAGGAAATTTTAAAAGTAAATTTGATAATTCAGTTACAAGATTATTAAATTTATCAAATAGCATTGGGAGAAAAAATAACTTAGCATCGCCAATGAGCGAATTTATGGGAATTGTTGTTATTGCTATATTACTTTGGTACGGCGGAAATATGGTTTTAGTAGAAAAATTTGCAAATGGAAAACCATTACTTGATGGTGCAAAATTTCTTGCTTATATGGGTTTAGCATACAACATTTTAACTCCTGCGAAAGCAATTTCTAAAGCATCCTATCAAGTAAAAGGAGGATTAGCAGCTGCTCAAAGAGTTTTTGAGGTTCTTGAAGTAGAAAATTCTATAACCGATAAAGAAAATCCCATTAAAAAAACTTCCTTTGATAAAATTATTGAAATTAAAAACATTAACTTTAAATATGAAGAAGAAAATGTGTTAAAAAACTTTTCAATTAAAGTTGATAAAGGAAAAACCGTCGCGCTTGTTGGACAATCTGGAAGTGGTAAAAGTACTATTGCCAATTTACTAACTCGTTTTTATGATGTGCAAGAAGGAATAATTTCTGTAGACGGTATCGATATTAAAGATTTAACAATGAATTCTTTACGAGGATTAATTGGTTTGGTAACACAAGATTCTATTCTTTTTAATGACACTATAAAAAATAATATTCTTATTGGAAAACCCAATGCAACTGATGAAGAATTAGTAAATGCTTTAAAAATTGC
>JAYTPS010000366.1:0-2908 GCA_043747155.1 Flavobacterium sp.
ATTATGAGATTTCTCCTTTGTCGAAATGACAAAAAAAAATTATTCGAATGTAACTTCAAAATTTAATTTTTCTGGAGATTCCATATATTCTTTAAGTGGATATTCAATTGTAATGGTTTTTCTATCATCACTATATAATGCATTTTCTATAGAAACTTTTTTACTGCTTTAGGAAACTGATAAACCACCTTAAAATTAGATTGGTCATAAATCATTTCCATAGATTGTTTCATTTTTTTTGCAGCAGCTTCTTCTTCAGATTTTTCAACTGATTTTATTTCTTCTTTTTTCTTTTCAGATTTAGCAACCATTTTTTTAAACGATTTACCATCATAGAAAAATTGTGTCGCCGATTTTTCTTCAACTCCTGTTGGTGCCATTGCAAATTCGCCAGTTTGACCTTTTGGTGATAATGTTTGCATAGATTCTAATGGTGACATTACGTTTTGTAATTCTTGAATGGAATTGAAATCGGTAAACATTGAATAATTCATTATTCCTTTTTCTTCATTCATCACCATGTGAACACTAAACTTTTCCATTCGCTTGATTTTTTCTTGCTCTTCTGGAGTTAATTTAGCAATACTGTCTTTCTTACTAGCAAAAATTTCTTTAAAAGTAAATGTGCTATCAATGTCTTTACTTTTAGATGAAGCTTCATTATCTTTATTTTTTCGCTTCTTATTCTTTGTTTCTTTTTTATCATCGCCAAAAGCGCTTCCCATCATTGAAATCATTTTTGATCCATCTATTTCATAAGAAAACTTTCCTGTTCCGTTTTCGTTTATTATCAATTTTTCGGTGATGGAACAACTGGTTAAAGTAATTATTAAAAGTAAAGAAAAAAGTGGTTTGAAGTTTTTCATGTTGTGATTAAAATTTATTTGCAAATATATAAAAAAGTTTAAAGTTTTAGCCCAGACAGAAATGGCATCCTTTTTTGTCTTGATTTTTTTTCAAGACAAAAAAGATATAATGCATGGCTGGAATATGGATGGCAAATAAGCCAAAACCATTCGCTTCAAATTATGAAATGTAAATTCTACAATATGTAATCTTTGTATTATCTTTGCAATCTTAAAATTATATTATGCAACTTTCGGAACAAGAAATCATTAGAAGAGAAAAACTTAACGGACTTCGTGAATTGGGAATTAATCCTTATCCTGCAGATTTATTTCCTGTAAATCAAACTTCAAAACAGATAAAGGAAAATTTTGAAGAAGGAAAAAAAGTTATAGTTTCTGGCAGATTAATGAGTGTTCGCGATCAAGGAAAGGCATGTTTTGCTGAATTGCAAGATAGTGAAGGTAGAATTCAGTTATATGTAAACAGAGATGTTTTATGTGTTGGTGAAGATAAAACGCTTTACAATCAGGTTTTTAAAAAACTAACCGATTTAGGTGATTTTATTGGTATTGAAGGTGAATTATTTACTACTCAAGTTGGTGCAAAATGCATAAGAGCTGAAAAATTTACTTTTTTGAGTAAAACATTAAGACCATTGCCATTGCCAAAAGTTGATGAAGACGGAAAAGTGCACGATGCTTTTAATGATGCCGAATTGAGATACAGAATGAGATATGTAGATTTGGTTGTAAACCCAAATGTGAAAGAAGTTTTCATAAAAAGAACAAAATTGTTCACTGCCATGAGAAACTTTTTTAATAACGAAGGATATTTAGAAGTAGAAACACCAATTTTGCAAGCAATTGCTGGTGGTGCTGCTGCAAGACCATTTATTTCTCATCACAATGCATTGGACATTCCTTTATATTTAAGAATTGCCAACGAATTGTATTTGAAACGACTAATTGTTGGAGGTTTTGAAGGTGTCTATGAGTTTTCTAAAAACTTTAGAAATGAAGGAATGGATAGAACTCATAATCCAGAGTTTACCGCTATGGAAATATATGTTGCCTACAAAGATTATAATTGGATGATGGAGTTCACCGAAAACTTATTAGAACATTGTGCTAATGAAGTAAACGGAACTACTGATGCTGTTTTTGGAGAACACAAAGTAAGTTTTAAAGCACCTTATGCAAGAGTTACAATGACTAATGCAATAAAAAACTTTACTGGCTTTGATATTTCTGGTAAAACTGAATCCGAATTATTTGATGCGGCAAGAGCAATGGGAATTGAAGTTGACCAAACCATGGGTAAAGGAAAATTAATTGATGAAATATTTGGAGCAAAATGTGAAGGAAATTTTATTCAACCAACCTTTATTACTGATTATCCTAAAGAAATGTCGCCATTGTGCAAAACACATAGAGATAATCCAGAATTGACAGAACGATTTGAATTAATGGTTTGTGGCAAGGAAATTGCTAATGCCTATTCCGAATTAAACGATCCAATAGATCAACGTGAACGATTTGAAGCTCAAATGCAATTGTCTGAAAAAGGTGATGATGAAGCCAACGGAATTATTGACGAAGATTTTTTACGTGCTTTAGAATATGGAATGCCGCCAACATCTGGTTTAGGAATTGGAATGGACCGATTGATTATGTTTTTAACAAACAATCCATCAATTCAAGAAGTGTTATTTTTTCCGCAAATGCGCCCAGAGAAAAAACAATTGGACTTGACAGAAGATGAGAAACATATAATAGAAATTTTAAAAGCTAATGTTGGAATTTCTATTAATGATTTAAAAGAAAAAGCAGCATTAAGCGGAAAAAAATGGGACACAGCAAGTAAAGGAATTGCAAAACATAATTTAATGAAAATTGTGGTTGATGGCGATAGTAAAATTGTAGAATATTTAGGTAAATAAAAAAATATGAAAATCATGAAAATTAAATTAATTATGTTCTTATTGTTGTGTTCTTCGTCATTTGCACAAACACAACCAACGTTTACTTGGAGTAAAGAAGCAAGTAGTATTGAAAACGAA
>JAYTPS010000367.1:0-6821 GCA_043747155.1 Flavobacterium sp.
AAGTCGGTTTAGATGGCAAAAATTTAGATACAAGTTATATTAAAAATCGCCTGCAGGTTGCGTGTGACAAAGTGGAGCAGGAGCAGGGTTTAAGAAGAACAGAGGGAAGAACAATACTTTATGACCCTACGAATGAAAAAGGATATAGATATTTAACTAAAGAGGAAAAAGCAGCTGCAGCTGCAAAAAAAAGAGAAGCGCCCATCAGAGACAAAAGCACAAAAATAGCTGAAGAAAAAAACCATATAAAAACTAAAATTACTGAAGCTTTAAAAGATAGAAATATCGATACTGCAGAAAAATTAAAAACCGCCCTGGAGAAAGAAAGTATACACACTAAATTCATGGAAAATAAAAACGGAATAAGTGGTATTTCTTTTAGATATCAGAACCAAGCACACAAAGGAACTGATTTAGGCTATAAATGGAAACAAGTATCTAACGGTTTAGAACAAAATAAAAAATCTTTACAAAAAATGAAGACACAAGAGCAAAGTGTATATAGTA
Organism: Flavobacterium sp.; assembly: GCA_043747155.1. Taxonomy (GTDB): domain Bacteria; phylum Bacteroidota; class Bacteroidia; order Flavobacteriales; family Flavobacteriaceae; genus Flavobacterium. The sequence continues at coordinate 508 of JAYTPS010000367.1, forward strand.
CAAATAAGGAGGATTGGAAAGGAATAGACAAAACAAATCCAATTAATTTTCCTGTCGATTATTCTAAATTTACAAACGAGCAACAAAAAGAAATCATGTTTACAAAAGATTATAATAAAGCGATTGAAAGTGTTGTAAATCAACATAAAGAAGAATATAAAAAGGAAAATTTAACTCCTGATACGGATAAGATTTTCAAAGAAAATGGATTTAAAAAAGAGGGCGAAACATACATTTTTGAAAAAGATGGCCATAAACAGGAAGTACAGAAAAAAGTCTTTGATGTAGCTACTAAACAAGTTCAAGAAAAGCACAATAAATTTGAAAAAGAGAGTGAAAATTATAATACTTTAATGAATACTCAACCTAAAAAAGAACCGGTGCTTTTTGGAAAAGAAAAGGTTATAGAAGAAAATTTAAAACTACATAGAGAGAAGAAAGAAGCCGTAAAGCCTGAATTTAAAATTGATAATAGCGTTTTAGACGTTAGAACATATCAAATTAATTCTAAATCAATTAAAGAAAAATTGAATGAAGTGAATAAGAATAATTTTAAATCTGCAGTTGAAAAAGGAAGAGACGAAAAAGGGACAGATAAGAATAATTTAACAATAGAAAAAGAGGAGAAAAAAAGCAAGGGTAAAGGATTAGGAATGTAATTTATATAATATGAGACAAGTAGAACACAACCACGCAGAACCATCAGGAGGAGGAATAAGTTTAGGAAAAATAATATTGATAATCATAGGAATTCTAATGTTTAGATATATACTATTTCCGCCACTTTGGGATACATATAGTAAAATGTTAAATCGTTGTTTGATTGAGATAATAAGCCCTAAAAAAATGACATATTTTTTTCAAGCTTTATTTGGCATTATACTGATAAATATTCCATTTATTATAATTGCTTTTTTAGTGATTAGGAGGTTTAAAAAAACAATAAAATACGTTTCTGATCTATTTACTCCATTATTCAAAAAAAAGGAACAGATAAGCAAAATCTTGCCTACTGAAACATTAGAATTACAATTAAATGGAGCGGTAAAGATTAAGAATCCTTATTCGGGTATTTTTATCTCTGGAGGAGCAGGAAGCGGAAAAAGTAAATCCTTAATAGAACCTATTATTTATGATGCAGGGCTTAAGAACTTCACAGGAGTAGTTTATGACTTTAAATATCCTGAATTAGCAAAATATGTGGAAACCGCATTTGATAGCACTAAAATAGATAAAAGGTATGTGAATTTTACCGATATGAACTTTACCGATAGGATAAACCCGATAGAACCAGGCTTAATGCGAAATGATAGCTTTGCGAGAGAATTTGCATTCTCAATACTTGCCAATTTAAACCCTACTATGATTTCTAAACCTGATTTTTGGAGCGATAATAGTTTAGCATTATTAAGTTCAGTATTTTGGTATTTAAAAATCAACGAACCTCAATACTGCACGCTTCCACACGCTATGAGTTTGATTTTACAACCTGATTTAGAAGCTTTATTAAATATGTTACAGAGCAATGAAAAATGTTCTGATATGATAGCAACAATTTTAACAGCTCACAAACAAGGCGCACAAAATCAATTATCAGGAGTCATATCTACATTACAAGTTGCGTTATCTAAAATCAATACTGCAGAAATATATTTTGTTACTTCGGAGAGTGATTTTAGTTTGAATTTGAATGATTTTTTAAATAAAACAATTTTAGTAGTAGGAAATGACCCTACATTATCAGAGACTTACTCGCCAGTAATTGGATTAATATTAACCTCAATTAGTAAACAATTAAATCAACAAGACAAAGCAAAAAGTATCTTCTTAATAGATGAGTTTCCAACCGTTTTTATACCTAAAGTAGAACAATTGCCAGCAACAGGAAGAAGTAATAAAGTGGCTACTATATTAGCTTGTCAAGATATTGCACAAATGGTAGATAAATACGGAAAAGATAAATCAGATACCATTTTATCAAATTTAGGAAATCAATTTTATGGTAGAACTCCAAACCCAGATACCGCAAAGAGAGTTAGTACATTATTTGGAAAAACAGATAAATTGATACAATCCACTAATCAATCTACATCAACAGAAATATTTGGAACGGACCGAAAAAACACAAGAGGTTCAAGCTATAGTTATCAGGAAAGGGATTTAGTAAAAGTACAGGATGTTGCACAATTAAACACAGGTTCATTTTACACGATTTTAAGCGAGGGAGATGTAAAACAAGGTAAAACTACCATTCCATTAAATAATTCCTTTGTAAAGTCTGATTTACCGCAAAAAAGATATGTTACAGATGAACAGATAGAAAATGTTTTCACACGTGTAAAAATGGAAGCAAAACAAATATTGTCAAATTATAAAATATAACAGATGAAAGGATATTTTGTATACATGTTTTTGAATGAGAAAGAAGAGCCTTTATATATTGGTCTTTCTACAAATTTAACAACAAGAATAGAAGTGCAGCACTTCAAAAGTTCGAACGGAAATTTAAGCCAGGAATGTATAGAAGAAACGCATAGTATTTTATATCATACTGCATTGTCTATTGATGATATGAAGATTAAAGAGAGATATTTAATAAACACTCTCAATCCGAAATATAATAACAAAATGAATAATGAAAACAAGTTTTCATTTACTATTGAAATTGATTGGAAATTGTATAGTATAGATAAATCAAAACTAATACAGGATAAAGAAAAAAAGACTGTGCGCACAAGAATTGGGAATGCTATTTTTGTTGAAAATCAAGACTTTCATCAACTAATGGTCGCCTATCCTGATCAAGATAATGACGAAAGAATTAGACAAGGATATAACGAAAACAAAGATTTTTATTTAATAAAACATCAAAAAAAATGGTTTATATGGAGTGAAGAGATTCATTGGAATGACAAATTTATAACGTCTTGGATAGACATAAACCACATTAATGATTTTGATACGAAGATAGAATACAACGAAGATTATATTAAAGAAAAATTTAAAAGACATAATTATTTATTTGTAAAATCTAATCTCCCATATTCAATTTTTAATGAGTATTATTATTACGGAGGAACAGGAGAACAAAACATATTAAACCCAAAAAAAAGGTTATTTCTCGAGTATAAATTTTATAAAAAATCGAAGTATGTAGAACCTGGACACATAGAACAATTAGATGAGTATATTTTTAACTGTGATAATAGCTTAGAAATTGCTTCTTAATTGATTATTTTTTTTAAATTTGAATATCGGGTAGAAAAGACAAAGAGGCAACGTGAGGACGACCTTGAGAAGAGCCGAACCCGACATATTATACCGAAGAAGCCACCCATTTGGGTGGCTTTTTTTTATTAGGTATTATACTTTCTCGCCTTAGATAATACCCTTGTGTAATTTAATACCTTCGGGCAATATGGCAATTCTTAAAAAAACCTTCTCAACGTGTGAAAAAAAGTTGCGTTTTTCGTCAGATGTTTTTACTTAATGGAATGAGTAAAAACACTTAACGCTTACGTATTTATACGTAATAAAGTGCGTTTTTAGTCAGATGTTTATGTGTGAAAAAAAGTTGTATTTTTTAAGAACGCTCATAAAATTCATTGTACAAGCTGTTAGACCATAGCGCAATATTTAGTACAAAGCCAAACACTACAAAGGAGAACAAGCATATAAAAAAAGTAGATGCACTACCATTTTTGTAATATTCTAAAAAGGCATCAATGTAATTGATGGTCATATAAAGAAACATCAAAACGATTATTAAAAACCCGGACTTTTTGTTAAATGTAATTTTCATAATTTCAGTTATTTAAGTTGTTATATATCTAATCTTTTATCATTTGCTTCTATAAAATTTCTTTCCTTGATTGTCTGCAGTATTATTTCCATTTGCTTATTGTGACTTTCCCCAGCTCTCTTATGGTAGTCTAATTCATTTAAAATATCACCTACCCTTTCTTTTAAATACGGATATTCCGATAATCTTCTATGGAACTCCTGATACTCATCTTCTGTAAAATATTCAATTCTTCCATTTTCAAAATCTTCATTTCCTTTAAGTGGTTCCTGTGGTGCTTCACCTGTCCGCAAGTTGTCCGCAGATAGTCCGAGATAGTCCGATTTTAATATAGATAACATCTTATCTGAAACCTCGTAAGCACCGTTATTTATAGAGAAATAGCTATTTAGATAACGTCGGACAGACTTGTCCGTTACCCCTAAAATATCGGCTATTTGTTTAGTTGTATATTTATTCTCCATCTCTAAAATATTCATCATTTATTACAAATCTCATATAGCGCTGCCATTCTTCTTTCTGCAAGTTTCCTTTAACCCATGCAAGTTTTCCGAAACAGTGATTTAGCTTTTCAGGATTTAGCATTAATTCCGTCATTGTTTTATTTACAAAATCTTTGTTTTTAGGCATTTTTTGAATATCAAAAATACTCGTCAAATCATTACGAACAGAGTAAAGTAAATCTTCTAAAGACATTTTTGTTTCAGGACTTTCTCGAGAAATAATTTTAAAACGCAATGTTTCAACAGAACGACCATTTTTTTCCTCGGAATATTCAAAGTACAAATCACATTGTCCTTGCTTATATAGTTCTTTCAGTTCTTTATGCGCTACATCTAAAACGTATTTTTTAAAACCTGCATACCTTTCGTATTTTTTTAAGAGACGCATTTTTTCTTTCATATCTTGTACTTTCATTCTAAAGCCACCAGAAGAGCGAAATTGACTACAATACTCATAAAGCCTTTGCGAGTATTCGGAACGCAAAGACATTGCAACAGTTAAACTATATTCAGTATAGTTTTTAGCAAGCTCCACAAATTGCGCAACCATTTCCCTATCTACAGTAATTTCCCAAGTTCCTTTTGATTTTATATGGCGAGCTTTATTGATAATTCCTAAAATCAACCACTCTTCATCATTATCAAATTCGTACGACCTCGTTTTAAGCGTTCTAATCGATTTATAAACTAATTGTGTATTCTCACTCACTTCTTGTAAATCTTTAAACGTAAGACACACAACAAGCTCATTAAAGAGGTTAGATTGAAGTTCCCCAGTAACATACTGTTTTCTGATTTCCTTAATTATCCTATAAATTATTCTTTTCTCAATTTTAGTGAACTCATAACGGGCTTGCGTTATCGTATTGCTCTGAACAAGCATTTCATTTTCCATACTGAAAGTTTATAAAAACAAATGTAAGTAAAAAAAACATAACTTACAAACACTAACTTACAAACGGGCAAAATCACTAACAAAAACTTCCTTTCAACTAACAAAAACTTCCTTTCAACTAACAAAAACTTACATAAAAGCCTGTAAGCCCCTTATTTTATTAATGCTTACAAATCCTAAAAACAGTACTAAAATTAACTTAAAAATAAAACTACGTAGATTTTGAAAAAAAAAGGTATTTTAAGGTTTTATTGATGAAATTTCAGATTGAAAAAATGCGAATGAAAAAACGCATCTTTTCCCGAGAAAAAGAGATAAAACAGTTATAAGCAAACCAGGCGCGCGCGACTTTTTTGTAAGTGTTTGATTTTCAATAAGTTGTGTTTTGTGTATTCTATTTAGTTATTACTTTAGGGAAATTTTTTTTATATGGTTCTACTCATTCCATTAAGTAAAAACATCTGACGAAAAACGCAAAAAAAGTATCCGTATAAATACGTAAGCGTTAAGTGTTTTTACTCATTTCCATTAAGTAAAAACATCCGTTGAAAAACGCAAATATTAGAACTGATCGATAGTAAAATTCGCCAGACATAAATAATATGCAAGCATACTATTTATGTTTTTTCAAAACATTATTTGGAAATCAATATATTAAGTAATACTTTAGCGGTTATATAGGAGCAAGGGGCTAAAACGTATATACAATTTCACTGCGTTACATTGTCTATCCTTATTTAGACCCTTGTCCTGCGGAGCTGAAAATTTTTAACGCTTCGCTAAATTTTCTTAAAGATTCCGAAAACTCTATCTTTATTTAAATATTATTTTACTATGAACAAAAAGGAAGAAGTAAGAAATAAAAACATTCTCATTCGTGTTACTGAGAATGAAAAAAAACAGATAGAAAAAAAAGCCGATAGAACAGGGTTAGGAGTTTCGGAATATGGAAGACAAATTATGTTAAATGGATATGTTTTTCAAAGTTTAAAAAACATTCCTGCAGAAGAAGAACCAGGAACAAATTTAGATAGAAGAACATTGTTAGGTTTGGCAAATAATTTAAATCAATTAACGAAGTATGCGCATCAAACAAAAACTCTCCCAAAATTGG
>JAYTPS010000368.1:0-3123 GCA_043747155.1 Flavobacterium sp.
AAAAAACATTCAATAATTATCCAATTGTATATTCAATTATTTTATCAATTTTAATAATGTTTTCGATAGTCTTTGTTATAAATATTGGAAGAACATTGATTAAATTCTTTAATTTTACTATTGCTAAGCAAAAAGGTTCGTTGCTTTTATCTTACGGATTAATAAATACAGAAAGTACTATTTTAAAACCAGAAAAAGTTCAAATTGTAAATATTACTAGAAACTATTTTCAAAAAAAACTTAATGTTTTAGAGATAAAAATAAAACAAGCAGTTAGTGATGAAAAAAAACAAAAAAAATCTCAAATAGAAATTCCAGGTTGTAATGTTATTGAGCGTGACGAAATTTTAAAATTAATTTTTAAACAATTGCCAGAAAAAGGAACAATGATGCAACCCAATTTTAGAAAATTAGTTTTTTCAATTTTCTTAACAATTGTACTACCTTTATCAGGATTCTTTATATTTGGTAATTATGTAAAAAATGAAGTTTTGCAATATTCGCATTTTGCAATTGCTTACACTCTTTTTTTTCTTGTAATTTTGTTTTTTGGATTTAAAAATTACAGATTGTTTATTAGTGAAAATCATATAATAAAACAAAGTGGCGCTTGGGATATAGGTAATGAAATAATAGAAATAAAAAAAATACAAGCCATAACAACATCACAATTATTTTGGCATAAAAATTTAAATATAGGTTCCTTAACAATGCACACAGCTGCTGGAAATGTATCGTTTCAACTAGGGAATTATGATGAAATTAAAGAATATGTTAACCTATGGTTGTATGAAATTGAAACATCAAATAGCAATTGGATGTAATTGTAAATAAAAAAACAAAGTTTAAAAGAAAATATAAAATTATGAAACATTGGATTGAAGCAGCACGAGTTAGAACCTTACCACTTTCTGTATCAGGAATTTTAGTTGGTAGTTTTTATGCAATGGCGCAAGGATATTTCAACTGGAAAATTGTAATTTTTGCTCTTTCTACTACTTTAGGATTACAAATTCTTTCCAACTTTGCTAACGATTATGGAGACGGAATTAAAGGCACCGATAATGAAGATAGAGTAGGTCCAAAGCGTGCCATTCAAAGCGGATTAATTTCGCCTGCAGCAATGCGATATGCAATGTTTATAACAGCATTTTTAACATTTTTCTCGGCAATGTTGCTAATTTATTTTTCTTTTAAAGGAAAATATTTAATCTACTCACTAGTGTTTTTTGTTTTAGGAATCTTAGCAATTGCCTCAGCAATTAGATATACAGTTGGTAAAAATCCTTATGGATATAGAGGTTTAGGTGATATTTTTGTTTTTACTTTTTTTGGTATTGTAAGCACTTTTGGTATTTATTTTATGTTTTCTAAGCAAATAGATTGGTTACTTTTTTTGCCAGCAACAGCAATAGGTTTATTAAGCGTAGCAGTACTAAATTTAAACAACATGCGAGATGAAGAATCAGATAGAAAAGCTAATAAAAATACTATTGTAGTAAAAAATGGTGGAGTTTGGGCTAAAAAATATCATTTTATACTTGTTATTTCTGCAATGATTCTTGTATTAGTTTTTGCAATAATATTCGATTATTATCGAGATCCAAATCCAGGTTTTAATTTTGATATTTATTTGTTTTTAATTTCATATTTGCCGTTGTCATCACATCTTGTTAGAGTTTTCAGGAATGTTGAGCCAAAATTTTTAGATCCCGAATTAAAAAGATTAGCACTAAGTACTTTTTTATTATCGGTATTGTTATCATTATCTTTAATTTACTTTTTATCTGATTTCGTTATTTATTATACCAATTAATTATGAAAATTACCTTCTATGGTCATGCCTGTGTAGCAATTAATGTAAGCGGAAAACACATTCTTGTTGATCCTTATATTTCGGCAAATTCTAAAGCAAGTCACATTGATATTAATTCATTAGAAGCAGATTATATTCTTTTAACTCATGCTCATCAAGATCATATTCTTGATGTTGAAGCAATTGCAAAACGAACCAATGCAACAATAGTTTCAACTTATGAAGTTGCAACACATTTTGGAAATAAAGGTTTTAATAATCATCCAATGAATCATGGTGGAAGTTGGCAGTTTGATTTTGGAAAAGTTAAAATTGTAAATGCAGTTCATTCAAGTTCTTATCCAGATGGTTCTTACGGCGGTAATCCTGCAGGATTTGTAATTGAAGGTGAACATAAAAATATTTATATTTCTGGCGATACAGCTCTAACTTATGACATGAAATTAATTCCTTTGCGAACAAAGTTAGATTTAGCAATACTTTCTATAGGAAATAATTTCACGATGGATGTTGAAGACGCAATTATCGCTGCCGATTTTGTAGAATGCGATAAAATACTCGGAGTGCATTATGACACTTTTGGATATATAGAAGTTGACCACGACCAAGCCAAGAAAAAATTCTTTGATGCCCAAAAAGATTTAATGCTGCTTGAAATAGGTCAATCAATTAATTTGTAACTATTTTTTTTGAAGCGAATGGCACAAGAATTGTTATAAACCATTTTCCTGCTTTGTGCTCTATCTTTGCTGTCTTGAAAAAATCAAGACAACAAAGGATGCCACTACAATAAGGGCTAACAAGTAATCGTATTGAATAAAATCCAAATGCAAAACACACTATTTTTTATTATTTCATTATTTTCTTTTTTAATCTCGTTTTCTCAAACCTCAGATGGTTATTGGGACAATATTAGAACCACCAATGAAACCATAACTTTAAAAGCTGGCGAAAGAAAAGCAATAAAAACAGCCAATTTTCCAGAAGGAACAACCGAAGTAGTTTATAGAATTACTTTGCTTGACGATAATCAAAAAACTTCAAGTAGTTTGGTTTCTGTTCTTAAAGCAATTCCAGATCCAACAGGAATTAGTCAAGGTGCAGCTGGAGCCATTTTTTTACTTTCAACAATATCTGGCGATGATAAATGTAAATATTATGTATTTATAAACAATTTAGATTCAGATAATTATATAAAAAATGGCAAAACTACCAATGCTTGTGTAATTCAAAACACACCAATCAACAAAGAAGCAAAATTACTTTCTACCAATGCTACTTGCTTATCTGAAACTACAGAAAATTTA
>JAYTPS010000369.1:0-3335 GCA_043747155.1 Flavobacterium sp.
GCAATATTAGTCAATAGAATTATTAAAGACATCAATGAAGTTTTAACTATAAAATCATTAGTTCTAAATAATATTGATAATAACAAAGCAATTTTAAAACAACTTGAAAAATCAATTTTGTTGATGGAATTCAATCAGGAATATCTAAAGAAATTTCTAAATGATGGAACTTTAACTAAAAAGGATTTATTGCATTACTATTCGGGAGAAGATGTGAAAGATAAATACAAGTTGATTGAAAAAGAAATAAATAGTATCTAAAAACTATGGATAGTTTTAATCTATATAGAGAGGCAAAAGAACAATATGAAAAATTAATTCCAGAAAAGAAAGATGGACTTATTCTAATTTCTCTGTATTCTAAATACAGAACAAAAGACTTTTCAGAAGAAAATATAATTGCTATCATAAATAGAATATTTAAAGACCAAGGCAAAGAATCTCCTAGGATTGAAAATGACAGGAATAACAACATAGTTTTAAGATTACAAGAATCTTTTTTGTGGCGCGATGAAATAAAGAAAACATATCAATTTAAAAAATATGGTTTAGATTTCTGCCAAAACATTGAAAAACAATTAGTAGACAGATACAATCCAGCCAAGATAAAAAGGTTTTTTAATGAATTATTAAATTCTTTAAACGAAAATATAGAGCAAAACAATGATTTTAATTTATGGATTGAAGACCATTTCGATATACGAATGCCTTCACTTTCCTATCAAATAGAAATATTAGATCAACAAGTTAATGAGTCAGTAAAAAGTTTCAAAAAAAATGTAAAATCTGAAAAAGAGGACATTTTAGTTATATTAGGACAAATTGAATTTGGATTAGAAATAATTAAAGAACAAGCTTCCGAATTAAGAAATGCTTTTCAAATCTCGTATGATATTGATGAGATTCTAACGAAAATTCTTGAAAATCAGGATAATATAATTTACCTAGATAACATACAAAAAGTTCAAGATTTTCACGACAATTCCAGAAGTCAATTAGAACAAGTAAGTAAACGAATTGAAAAAATAAAACCCAGAATTAGAGAATTCATTTATGATTTCAATAAAAAAGATTTTGATAGAAAAACCAATAAGTTTATTTATCATTTACTTAATAAATCATATGTCAAAAAAGAAGCTTCAAGTAAACATATAATACTTCCAAATGAAATTCCAAATTTTAGAATTACTTCAACAGACATTTCTTCTAAATACATTGTTTTTCCATTAAGAAGTATTAGTCCGAAACTTTCAATTGAAGTTCCTCAAAGAAAAGTGAATATAGAAAAGCGAGAAGAGTTATTAAAAAAAACTCTAAAATGGAAATATGACAAAGAAAGAATAAGTTACTGGACCGAAATAGCATTTCAAATAATAGAAAATGAAAATAATTTAAATTTTTCTCCATTTTTTTTTCAAATCATTGAAGTAGAAAAATTATCTATCGCTGTAAAAACAGCTCATAGAATTTTAAAAATAAGCTTAAAACAAAAAAACAAATATTTGGTTACCATAAAAAAAGAGCCATTTACACCAACACCTAATACGGGCATTTCAATATGGCAGATGACAATTCAGAAACAGTAGAAAAATATAGTTTCCTTTATGAAAGAAAGGCAAAAACTATATTTGCAAAACTCGATTACTTTCTAAAAAACGGATTGCATATTCAACGTGAATATCCAGTATCTATAGATTTATTTCGCTTTTTAAATGATAACTATGATTCTCTAAAACAATATTATAGTGATTTTTTTAATTTAGATTTATGTAAAGAAGGGAACGAATTCAATAACTATTTTTTTTTAGATTTGAACCAAGGCGGTAAAAGCAATATTCCAACAGAATATAAAGACTATATGAAAAATGAACATATCATAATAGGTATGTTGTTCTTTAAGATGTATAAAATTGACGGAAATATTGAATTAGACAATGTAAAAGATTTCACTAATCTTTTACATACTGAATATGAGGAAGAAAAAAATGCTTTAAGAAAATTAATCAATGATAACTCATCTGAAAAAAGTTCAGACTTAAATGATTACAACTTTGAGGATATTATTAAACGTGCGTTTAATCAATTCGGGAAATTAGGTTGGTTAGTTTGGGAAGATGAAAATGATAGAAATAAATTCAAAAAACTGCCATCATTTGAAAGGTTACGGAATGTTTATCAACCTCAAATAGAATCTATCGATGATTTAATTAATGATATTAAAAATGCAGAATAACTTCCCAAGGATTTTCAGTTTATCAACTATTGGTATTAAACAGCACTTTAATACTGATTATCTTTTTCATCCATATAGAACAGATTTTAGTGGTGAAAGTGGTAGCGGAAAAAGTATGATTGCAGATATGATTCAGTTAGTATTAATTGGCTCAAGTGAATTCAAATCCTCTACAGATGGTAATAAACATAGAGATGTAAAAGGAATGCTTATTGATTTAAAAGGAAAATCTTCTTCAAGAGGTTATGTTTTTTTAAATATAGAAACTAGCTTAAAAAAATTTATAACAATTGGTGTGTATATTGAAAGTACTAGTAATGTTGCTGAAATGTTTATTGTACAAAATAGTTATGATTGGAATACTTTAACTCCACTAAATCAACCTATACGAACAAAGGATTTTATTATTGACAACAAAATAGATACAATAGGTAACCTTTGTGAAAAAATAGAATCATGTCAAATCAAAACCTTCAAAACCAAAAAGTTTCATCAAATCCTTTATGATAATAATATTCTATCACTAGATTTAACAAAGGATGAAAATTTAAAATCTTACTCTAGTATATTAAGATCGTTTTCAAGAGGTAAAGGATTTAAAATTGAATCCGAAAATTTAAAAAAATTTCTTTTTGGTGAAGACGACCAAAATAGCATAATGCTAAAATATACCGAAGAGGTTAATAATATAAATAACGATTTTCACGAACACAAAAGATACCAAGAAGAAATTAATGAAATTAACGAAAAACAAAAATTACTTAAATCAGTTCTTGAAAAAAATAAAACTTCCAATGATCTTAACGAAAAATACCTAATCCACAAACACAATTACTGGAAAACTTTATAAGAAAGGACTAATTTAAATCAAAAGAAAATTGATAAAAATTTCAACTTAAGTTGGGCAAAATTATTATATCTAGATATTAAAATAAAAACAATTAGGATTGAAAAGTTAAAAGATTTTCTTGGATGTAAAAGTGAATTAAATAATAAAGACAGCCAATCCGAATTAATTAAAAAAGAAGATATTAAGAATGATTTTTTAGAAATAAATAAATGTAAAAACTCAATCGACCAAGTTGAAAAATGGTTAGGAAAA
>JAYTPS010000370.1:0-10666 GCA_043747155.1 Flavobacterium sp.
AAAACTTTATTTGATGCTGGTATTTCAGAATCATTTACATTGTTAGGTGCTACAATTGGAACTTATCTAACAACTGTTGATACTCAAATTGGTAAAGGATGGACTGCTACAGCTAACAAAATTGAAGCTATCATGTACCAAAAAAGAATTGCTCTTATGAATTACAATGGTATTGAATCATTTATTGAATATACAAGAACAGGATTTCCAAGAATTCCTCTTGCAATCACTAAACAATTTCCTTCTAAGCCAAACAGATTAATGTATCCTACTTCTGAATTAAGTGGTAACTCTGCTAACGTTCCAGCTCAAACTTTGTCTGACGTTTTCAGTACATTTATTTTCTGGGATGTTACACCTCCTGTTGCTGAAAGTACTAACTAAATAAAAATAGATATGAAAAAAATTATTGCATTATTAACTTTAGCTATTGTTGGAATATCATGTTCTGAGGATAGTAACTTGCCAGATTCTCAATTTGGTGGTACACCAAGAGTTGTTGGTTTTTTAAAAACTACTCAAAATGTTCCTTTCTTCTTTGACGAAGGTGTTGTTAGAAAAGAATTTCCATTCGACGTTTTAGGTACTGGAACTGGTGCGCCTTACAATTCGGCTATTACTTTAACTTATACTGTTGATCCTTCAACTACTGCTGTAGTTGGTGATGAGTTTAATTGGGTAAATGCTTCTAGTACAGTGGTTATTCCTGCTGGTCAATCTTTTGGTATGTTACCATTAGATATTAACACAGGAAACTTTGATCCAATTGCTAAAACTTCTTTAGTATTAAATATTTCTGCTGTTGATCAAGATGGTTTTGTAATTTCTGCTCAAAGTAAGCAAGTAACCATTAATTTTATTGGTTGTTTATCTGAATTAGCAGGAACTTACACAGTAGTTGTTACTAGAGGTGATGGAATTATTAGAACCTACACAGGAGAAACTGTAGAATTAGTTGATGTAAATTATTTCAAAACTAGAACTACAGGTCAATGGGCTGCAGGAACAATTGCTCCAGATCAAGGGTATAACTTTACAGATATTTGTGGAGATATCAGTGTTAGTAGTCAAGGTTTAGCTCAAGAATTTTATTCAAATAAAGTTAAAGGTTTAACTACTGATGGAACTGATGGTGAAGTGCTAACTGCTACAACTTTCAAAGTTACTTATGAAATTTCATTTGCTGCAGGAAATCAAACGTATACTAACGTTTATACTGAAAACTAAAAATTATTTAAAAATGAAAAAAATATTAAATTATAATTTATTTGCAGTAGCTGCATTAGTGTTGTTATCATCATGTAATAATGATTATGATACTACTTACACTTCAAGTGTTAAAGCAGTTGCTACTACTGATGCTCTAACTAGAGCAGGTTTAACCATTGCTGAAGGTTCTTCAACAGCGGTTACTATTACATTAGACAAACCATTAAATATTAAAACTGACATGAAAATTGAAGTTTTAAGTGGTACAGGTGTATTTAGAGACTTTACTGTAACTTATGGAGCAAACGAGCCATTAGATATTGAAACTGCTACTGACGATGGTTGGGGATTAATTGGTTACAAATTAACTATTCCTGCTTACACAACTAGCTTTACTTTCAATTTAAATGCTGCTACAGATTTATTACCAGAAGGAACTGAAAATTTAGTTTTGAAAATAACTCCAGCTGGAAACGGTGTAGCTTTATTAGCTCCAGGTTCTGAGTTGATTAACTTAACAATTCCTAATGTTACTTCAAATAATTTTGTTGTAAACATGGAGTGGAATGGTGATCATCCAGATGCTCACGGTACTATTGTACCAACTACTTTTACTGGTACTGATAGCAAAGAGCATGAAATGTGTGTTTACGATTTTGATTTAGAAATCTATGATACTTCATTATCGAATGTTTTATATGATGATTATGACAATTGTCCTGCAAGTGCTACAATTGATGCTGCAGATCCTGATGGTGATTATGTAGTTGTACCAAGTTTCTGGACTATTGGTTCAGTTGCTGCTACAAATGTAAACATTCCAAAATCTGGAGATATTATCTTTCCTGTAAAAGTTACTATGGCTAAACCAGGTGTGTTTACTCACACTACTGATATGACAGGTAAATTTACTTACAAAAAGAAAGGTGCAGTTCAAGGAAATCCTGATGCATATATTCCAATTGCAATTATTACTAAAACAGGTAATAACTATGTGTTAACTGATTATGATTCAGCAGAAGTATTAGGTTCAGGTCGTTATGCTAACTTAATGAATAACATCAAAAACAAAATGAAAAACAAAAGATAATAAATCTTAGTTTTTAATTATTTTAACCATCCGCAACTGCGGATGGTTTTTTTTTAACATATATTTTTATTCAATTTGTGTATTTTTGCCTCACATTTGTATTACTATGAGATTAATTTTTTTTTCTATATTTATTTTGTCCTTTTCATTTTCAAAAGCTCAAGTTGTTGAAAATGGATTAGAAAGATTAGACACTACCAAAGTTTTTAATAAAATTGTCGCTATACCCAAAGCAAAACACGATCAATATAAAATCATAACCTTAGATAGAGATACAACTTATGTAGATACTTCTTTAACTATTAAAAGTGATTACAAGTTCAACTATTTGCGAAAAGATATTTTTGGTTTGCAACAATTTGCTAATGAAGGTCAAACTTACAATAAACTTTATTTTGAATTAAATCAAGCGAATGCTTATCCTGAATTTGGTTTTAAAGGAAAACATTTTGGTTATCTAGAAGTAAAGGATATTAATTATTATTCGGTGGCAACTCCTTTAACAGAACTTTATTTTAAAACGGTAATGGAGCAAGGTCAAAATGTTGATGCATTAGTAACTGTAAATACTTCTGAAAGATTTAATTTTTCAATAGCTTATAAAGGTTTGCGCTCACTAGGAAAATACATCAACCAACTTTCGAGTACAGGAAATTTTAGATTTACAACAAGCTATATTACAAAAAATAAAAGGTATGCCATAAATGCACATTTTACAGGTCAAGATTTATTAAATGGAGAAAATGGTGGAATTACTTCAATTAACAATTTTGAAAGTAATGATAATTCATTTAAAAACCGTGCTAGATTACAAGTTTATCTTACTGATGCTACTTCTTTTCTAAAAGGAAAACGTTTTTTCATAGACCACAGTTTTCGAATCAATACTAAAGAAGCTAGCAACAATCTATTTGTAAACCATCAATTTAATCTAGAAAATAAATTTTATGAGTTTAATCAGCAATCATTAATAACACAAATTGCTGCTCAAGATCCATTTCAACGTTTTGGTGATTCTTATGTGTCAAGTAAAATAAATGATCAAACGCGTTATCAAAGAATGTATAATAAATTAGGAGCAACTTATGAAAATAAAACCATAGGAGAATTCCATTTTTTTATTGAAGATTTTAAATATGTATATCGTTATGATAAAATATTAATTCTAGAAGCTGAAATAATTCCCAATCTTTTAACCAATAGAATAAACGCAATTGGAGGTCAATATAGTTATAAAAACAATAATTGGAACGGAAAATTTCTTTACAGTAAAGCAATTTCTAAACAAACATTTTCAACTATTGACGCTGTTTTAAAATATAAATTGAACGATAAAAATGATTTTTCTTTTCAGTATCAAAACATAAGTCAACTACCTAATCACAATTTTTCATTACACCAAAGTAGTTATGTTGCTTATAATTGGAAAAACGATTTTAAAAATGAAAAGATAAATACTATTAACATAATCGCCAATACACAGTGGATTAATGCTACAGCCCAAATTTCATTGCTTAACGACCATTTATTTTTTAGTAATGACGATACAACTTTTTTACAGTTAGTTTCTCCAAAGCAATATGAAAAACCAATAAATTATATCTCCTTCAAAGTTAGTAAAGAGATACAATACCATAAATTTGCTCTAGACAACACTGTTTTGTATCAAAATGTGTCTCAGGATGAAAATATTCTAAACGTGCCACAAATAGTCACTAGAAACACCATTTCTTTCACCAATTATTTTTTTAAAAAAGCATTATTTCTTCAAACAGGTATTACTTTAAACTATTTCACAAAATATAATGCCAACGATTATAATCCGGTTATTGGTGAATTTTTCGTTCAAGACCAAACTAAAATTGGTAATTTTCCAATATTAGACTTCTTTGTAAATGCAAGAATTCGTCAAACTCGAATTTTCTTAAAAGCAGAACATTTCAATTCTGGGTTTTCAGCAAGCAATTATTATTCAGCACCAAATACACCTTATCGCGATTTTATGATTCGATTTGGCCTTGTATGGAATTTCTTTCAATAGCAACGAATGGCTTGGCAATTTCAATAAACCATATTCCTGCTTTTCACTGTATCTTTTTTTTGCAAAAAAAGGATGCCGTTTCAATCAGGGTTAAGCAGCCATCCAATTACATAAAATCAAAGTATTGCACAACTATTTTTTAATCAATACCTTTGCCGTAACAAACAAACAATAATGAATTATTCAGAAAATATATTAGGAACTATTGGTAACACACCATTAGTAAAACTAAATAAAGTTGTTCAAGGAATTGAGGCACTTGTATTAGCCAAAGTTGAAACCTTTAATCCAGGAAATTCTACCAAAGACCGAATGGCTCTTAAAATGGTTGAAGATGCCGAAGCCGACGGTAGATTAAAACCAGGCGGAACAATCATTGAAGGAACATCTGGTAACACAGGAATGGGTTTAGCACTTGCAGCAATTGTAAAAGGTTATAAATGTATTTTTGTAATTACCGACAAACAATCTAAAGAAAAAATGGACATTCTTCGGGCCGTTGGTGCCAAAGTTATTGTTTGCCCAACCGATGTTGAACCAACCGATCCAAGATCATACTATTCGGTTTCTAAAAAATTAGGAGAAGAAACACCCAATTCGTGGTATGTAAACCAATACGACAATCCATCAAATGCAATTGCTCATTACCAACAAACTGGTCCAGAAATTTGGGAACAAACTGATGGAAAAATTACACATTTTGTGGTTGGAGTAGGTACAGGTGGAACAATTTCTGGGATAGGAAAATATTTAAAAGAAAAAAATCCAAATATTAAAGTTTGGGGAATTGACACCTATGGTTCAGTGTTTAAAAAATATCATGAAACTGGAATTTTCGACGAAAATGAAATTTATTCTTATATAACCGAAGGAATTGGTGAAGACATACTTCCAAAAAATGTAGATTTTTCTGTAATTGATGGCTTTACAAAAGTAACCGATAAAGATGCAGCAGTTTACACAAGAAAAATAGCACTTGAAGAAGGTATTTTTGTTGGAAACTCAGCGGGTTCATGCGTTAAAGGTTTGCACCAATTAAAAGAGCATTTCACCAAAGATGATGTTGTTGTAGTTTTATTTCACGATTCAGGAAGTCGCTATGTTGGTAAAATGTTCAACGACGATTGGATGCGTGAAAGAGGTTTTCTAGACGAAGAAATTACAAAAGCCGAAGATGTAATTAAAGATCACATAAATAAATCATTAGTTATTGTTCGTACAGAAGAGTTGGTTTCTCACGCAATTGACAGAATGCGAAAATACAAAATCTCACAAATTCCAGTAATAGATATAACTGGTTTTGTTGGTTCAGTAGACGAATCTGACTTATTTCAAAGTTATGTTTCAAATAAAAATGTAGCCGATAAACCAATAAAAGAAGTAATGGGAAAACCTTACCCAATAGTTAAATTAGGAACTCCAATAGAAGAAGTATCCAAGTTATTCACTAAAGACAATCAAGCAGTTTTAGTAGATTTAGGCAACGGAAAACATCACATTATTACCAAATATGATATTATTGGTTCTATAAAATAGTTTGAAAGAAAAAACAATTTATATAATTTCAGGTTGCAATGGCGCAGGAAAAACAACTGCGTCATTAACAATTTTACCAGAAATTTTAAATTGTAAAGATTTGTAAATGCAGATAATATCGCTTTAGGATTGTCACCATTTCAACCAGAAAAAGTAGCTTTCAAGCTGGACGAATAATGCTGGAACGAATTTCCATTTTATAAGAAAACAATCAAACTTTTGCAATAGAAACGACTTTAGCAACTAAAAGTTATAAATCTAAAATAACCGAAGCTTGTAAAAACGGTTATAATATTAAATTACTGTATTTTTGGTTGCCTAATGTAAGAATGGCAGAAAAAAGAGTAGCTGCTAGAGTACGAAATGGAGGACATAATATTCCTAAAGACATAATAGCAAGAAGATATTTTCGTGGAATTGAGAATTTATTCAAAATTTATATACCTTTGTCAAATGAATGGATGATCTTTGATAGTTCAAGAAGCGAAATTCAACTTATTTCAAAAGGAAATTCAACCAATATTATTGAAGTTTTTCAAAATCAAAAATGGGAATTAATTAAATCTAATAATGATGGAAAGTCAATCTAATTCTGATTTCAATAAAAAAGTGATTCAAGGTTTAAAATTGTGCTACAAACGATTAATTAAATCTAAAATTCAGCAAAATGAATCTATGGTTATAATGCATAATGAAAAAATCATTACTGTAAAAGCTTCTGAATTACATAAATTATAAATAAGTTTTTTTTAAAATATAGAGCAAACCTACAATTAACCTTGTAGGTTTTTTTATTCGCCAATTAAAACTCCAGAAACATTCCAAGAGCTAAAACTTGTTCCTTCATTTGCTCCTTGAGGAATTTTTATTTGAAAAGTATGATTTCCTGCTTTCAAATCACCCAAATCAATATATATAGGATTAGTAATCATTCCAGGACACCAATTAGAACGACTATAATCGGAAGAAGATAATCCGTTAGGAAAATTTCCAGATGCAGGATTATACAATCTATATGAACCACAATCTTCTCGCCAAGGTGTAAAATGAAAGACTTCTTTGTCATCTAAATAAATTGTATTTTTTTTCGGAACAAATTCATCACCATTTTCCCAACCGCCATGACCAGTAGAAATATATCGAAGTTTAGCATTTTTTAAATCTTTATTCAAACTAAAATTCACAATCAAACCTTTTTCAGAATTAAACAATGTTCCATATTCTTGTCCTGCCATTTCCATCACATTTGTAGTATTAAATAACGGAATGGCAGTATTCGATTTTGCAAAAGCATTTTCTTCTTCAGGATGAATCGTCATATTTACACTAACCTTATGACCACCTTTATCATAATTTCCTATAAAAGTTCCAATATAAATTTCGCGATTATTTAATAACGAAGTCAACTCCGAAATATCTTGACGATAATAAACTTGCTCTTGCCAAACTTTATCTTTAAGTTGTAAATTGTTATATTGTTTTATTCCAAAAGGTGTAAAGAAACGCATCAATTCTATTAGTGGTTCGTAATTTTCTGTAATTGCAATTCCTTGATATTGTTTTCCATTTCCGTTTTCATATACAGGAAGCGATTTTATTCCGTTTTGTAAACCATCCAAAAAAGATATTTTTTTATCCCTCGAAATCATAAAAACCGAACCAGTTCTATCATAAGCATCTCCGTTAGATTGCTCGTTAACATCAATAAAAACTTGACTTCCTTTGGCTATTATTGGAATTTTTACTTTTTTTAAAATAACAGTTCCATTTGCAAATCGCAAAATACTATCATTAGATTTTGAAGTGTCCGAAAAATTTATAATTTCATCTTTAAAAATTGAAATTGTAGTAAACCTACTTTTCCATAGTAAATCTCTATAAGTCAATAAATCAGAAATTTTAATTGCATCAATTTTTAAAACCGGAAAATGTTTTACTTTTTCAATTTTAGTAGCAGCAACAACAAAATTTCCGTTGCGAACAGTTTCTAATACCAATCCTAAACTTTGTCCAAGAACTGATGGTGCACCTTTTATTTTTAAATCATTTGTATACCACAATTCAATCGTATTAGAATTAATAACAGTTTTCGCTTTTTTACAATTGTAGCCCAATATTTTTTTGGTTTCATTAATAAATTCAAATGTTTGTTTATCAATAGAAACGCTATCTTTTGTAGCAATACTTTTGGAAGCATTTAGATAGGCAGCTAGAAAAAAATTAGATGATGAAATCAATGTTTGCTCAAATGGATACATTGCTTTATTATTTATCACAGATTCAAGTGTAATTATTGATTTTTTTTCATTAGAAAATACTAAAACAGCATCTTGATTTTCAATTAACTTTTCATTAGAACTTTTACTGTAGGTAATTTTATAATTGGTTTGACCAAAAGTAAAAAGCGAAAATAATAAAAGCGAAATAAAAATTATGGGTTTCATTTTCTTATAGTTTGTTATACAAATATAAGTTTTGAATTTTAATTTCATGAAATTAGTTTAATTGATGTCAAAAAATTACTTTAGTAGTTTATATTCGATTCAAAATTTATGAAAGAGGATTTTATCCATTACGTTTGGCAATACAAGAAATTTGATTTTAATAATCTCAAAACTACTCAAGGCGAATACTTAACCATAATTAATTCTGGAAACTACTTGCAACTTGCAGGTCCTGATTTTTTTAATGCTCAAATTGTTTTAGACAACCAAAAATGGGCAGGAAATGTTGAAATTCATATAAAATCGTCTGATTGGTATGTTCATAATCATGAAAAAGATGATAATTATGACAGCGTAATTCTTCATGTTGTTTGGGAACACGACATACCAATTTTTAGAAAAGACAATTCCGAAATTCCAGTTCTAGAAATTAAAGACTATGTTTCCAATTCAGAACTTATTAAATATCAATCATTAACGGCTCAAAAATCTTGGATTTTTTGTGAAAATCAAATAAAAAGCGTCGATAATTTTATAATTTCTAATTGGCAAGAACGTTTGTTTTTTGAACGTTTAGAACGAAAATCACAACCCATTCAACATCTGCTTCAAGAAACAGAAAACGATTGGGAATCAGTATTGTTTTGTATGCTTGCCAAAAATTTTGGTTTGAATACAAATGGCGAAATGTTTTTTAAAGTTGCCAAATCAATAACTTTTTCACTCATTAGAAAAGAAGCTCTAGAAGTTATGTATCTTGAAGCATTACTGTTTGGTCAAGCCAACATGATTCCAGAAAACGTTGAAGATAATTACCCAAAGGAATTAAAATCTTGGTATGATTACATTGCTTTAAAATATAAATTAGAAAAGCCAACGATTGAACCTATTCAGTTTTTTAAACATCGACCAGATAATTTTCCAACCATTAGATTGTCACAATTGTCAATGTTATATCATTTGCATCGCAATTTATTTTCTAAAATTATTGATGTCAAATCGATTAAAGAGATATATGAAATTTTCAATTTATCTGTAAGTGATTATTGGAAAACACATTACAATTTTGACAAGTCAAGTCCTCGAAAAGAAAAAGCGTTATCTAAATCGTTTATAGATTTGATTATAATAAATACAATTATTCCAATTCAATTTGCTTATGCTAACAGTCAAGGAAAAGAAATTTCAGAATCGTTAACCAATTTATTATCAAATATACCAACCGAGAAAAACACAATAATCGAAAAGTTTACTACATTTGGTATTAAATCTAAAAACGCTTTTGAATCGCAATCATTACTACAACTCAAAAACGAATATTGTAACCATAAAAAATGTTTGAAATGTGCCGTTGGATTAGAACTTTTAAAAGATAAAAAAATTTAAAAAAGTAAACACTTTTTTTATTAGATTTACATATATGAAATAAAAAAGAAAATTAAAAATATTATTTAGCATTAGCTTTAAAATACTCCAGAAAGAAAATCTGCAAAATTTTTTAAACGGACGGAGTAAGATAGGTAAATGCTCACGCTTTAGGCGTGAGCTGTCCTGTTTTGTCCGTTGGGTGTTTGCAGATACCTCTTTCTAAAACATGGTGCAGTTTCACGCTTATCTTTTTTGGTAAAAGTTGTTACTGTACATTTTAGAATGAATATTAACAACTAAAACCAATAAATTATGAAGCAAAATTTTATCAAAAAAACAATTATTTGTTTATTCGTATTATCATTTAAGATGATGTTTTCTCAAAGCAATTGCCCAGAGATTTACTTTCAAAGTCCTAACAGTAGCTCTAGTCGAATGAATTTATTTCCTCAACCTGATGCATTAAACACTCAAAACATTTTGAATAGCGATCCTGATGCAGCAATTTATCCTGATGCGTTTCCAAACAATCAATATGTTTACAATGTTATTTTTAAAATAATTAGAAACGATAATGGAATAAGAACAACAGGAAATATTGATGAGCCAGAAGTTATGAATGCAATAAGAGATATAAATTTAAATTTTAATCAATTCAATGTTTTCTTTAAATATGGAGGATTTGAATATATTGACCATACAAACTTAACTGGAAATCAGCTTCAATCAGAATTTGATACTAATTTTATTGCACCTTATTGGACACCACATAATTTTTATATTTTTGTTTTGGATGGAGATATTGTAGGAACTTATTCAGATGGCACTACCTACCAAACTCCCGGTTTAGGATATTTGATAGGTAATCTAACATTTGTTAGCACCACTGGATTAACATCTACTAGAATACTAAGTCACGAAATAGGACATAATTTTTATTTGTACCATGATTTTAAATTTGGAGGTCCAGATGTTGGA
>JAYTPS010000371.1:0-4847 GCA_043747155.1 Flavobacterium sp.
CTGCTAGTAATCCGACAACTACATTTCCTTGTTTCATGATGTTTTATTTTAATTGATTAAATCGGGTTTTAAGAATAATTTAAAACCCAATTGTATTTATTTTAATTAGAATCTGTAACCTAATGCTAACTGAATAACTTGATTTTTATATCTTGGTGTGGTATCGTTACCATCAGAATCTGATTTACTAATATCCCAACCAGAACGACCAGAGATAATAAATTTATCTAAGTTTACATCAGCACCAACTACAAATCCGAAGATGTTTTTTTTGTAATTTTCACCATTAATAGCATCTTCTTGGGTTGTTGAAGTAGTACCATTAAATTCATTTTTAGTTTCTAATAAATAAGAAAACTGTGGTCCAACAAGAATGGTTAATTCTTCTATTGGTTTAATTTGTAATTGCAACGGAATGTCGATAAAATTAGTTGTTCTAGTAAAATCATAGTCTGCACCTAAAAATGTTCCTGATGCTTTAAATCCTTTTTGAGAATACATAACTTCTGGTTGAAAACCAATGAACTTTCCAAAAGGAATTGATAAAAATGCACCAGCTGCAACTCCAACTTTTCCATCGGCAACATAGTCTTGATTTTCTTCGTCATAAACATTAGAAAAGTTTACACCTGCCTTTAAACCAAATTTTAATTCTTCACGAGAATCAGATGATGGAATTGATGCATCTTGAGCAAATGCTAAAGAAGCAACAAATAATGTAACTGTTAATGCAATTTTTCTTGAAACTTTTTTCATAATTTTTCTTTTTAATTATTTTTTTATTGTTTAAATATTATGATGCAAAGTTGCAGCAGTGTTGCTTTTTTGTTGTTACATAAAATTTTTTAAATTTTATATCATTCACACTTTACTAGTCTTTACTTTGAAAAAGTTACTAAAAAGCCAATAATAATAATAGAAGAGAATGAATGTTAATTAAAATTATTCAAAAGAGGAATTCTCTGGAGATTTTACAATTTCAATTTTAATTTCAACATTGTTTGGAGTGGTATCTGTAAAATTATCAAAATCATATAATGGTAATTTTATTTTGTGCCATTCGTAGGTTTTAGGCAAATCGTCACCCATTAGATATCCCCAAGGTTCTAGAGTTTCAATTCGGTCAAAAATAACTTTTAATATTGCAATTATAGGAATTGCTAGAAACATACCCGAAATCCCTGCAATTGAGCCACCAATAATAATTCCTATTATGGTTACTAAAGAATTTATTTCAACTTTAGAGCTAACAACCATTGGAACTAAAATGTTATTGTCTATTAATTGAACGATAAGATTTACAATTAATACTCCAAAAATCATGGATAGTTCTGAAGATCCAGAGAGTGAAACAATAATGGTTAAAATTCCAGCCACTAGAATTCCGATGTAAGGAATTAAATTTAGCAATCCAGTTAAAATTCCAAGTAAAATGGCATAAGGAACACCAATAATTGACAATCCAATTGATGTTAAAACAGATACAATAATCATTTCGAAAACCAAACCTAGAATATAACTTTTCACGGCTACTTTTATAAGATTTAAAATTTCAGAAAGTTTTACATGGTATTCGGGTTTAAATAATTTATTAAGAAACATCATAAAATGAGTTCTATATAACAATATTAAAAAAGTATAAATTGGAATTAAAATCATTGTAAATAAAGTGTCTGTAAATGATAATAATGTACTTCCTATAATTTCCTTGCCTTTTTCTAAAGTATCACTAGTAGCATCATTCATATACTCTTTTTGCTCTCTGTTGCTAAGATGAAAATTTTCTTTTACATAGTTTTGAATACTGTGAATGTGAATAGTTAAGTTTTTTTGAATTTTATCAAAATCGCTAACAATATCAGTAACTTGAAACGAAATATAAGTTAAAACACTTGCTACTAAAGTAACAAATAGAATTACTGAAAATAGTACGGCAAAAACATGTGGAAAACGTAATCTTTTTTTAAAGAATAGTACAATTGGTCTTAAAATTATAGCAAATATAAATGCCATTATTACAGGAACTATAATACTTTGACCAATATAAAGTAAAAAAAATAATGAAATTATTGATAATAAAACAAAAGTTAATTTTGTATAAAATGGTAGTTTAATTGTTTCATTCATAGTCCTTTGTTGTTTAAGTGGTAAACAAAAGTACTATTGACAATTTTTTAATGGTTATACAATTTTAATTAAAACTTATATAATTTGAATACATTAATCCATAAATTCTTTTTCATCAAATGGGTTTTTAATAATAGAAATTCCTTTTTGAAGCAAGAGATTGTTCGGATAAGTAATTTTTTCGCCAGATGCAGTTTTAAGATTAATGTGAAAAGCATTTATATCTTCGATTTCACCTTGAATTGGAAAATCTTTATCATGAATTTTAATAGTATCACCAATTCTAAAAGGAAAGAAAAAGAATAAAATTACACCTGATGTAATGTTGCTTAAAATTGACCATTGTGCAAATAATGCTACTCCGACAACTGTAGTTATTGATGAAAGTGTTAAAAATATATCATCTTTTTTTACTCCCCAAATTACAATTAATGCAATTGTTGCCAAAATATAAATTAGTAAATTGATATATTTTATAACCAAATTTGCTCTATGTTCAATTATTTCACTGGTTTTGGCAAATTGTTTTACAAGTTTAAATACAAGTAATCTGCAAATAATAATTATGGCTACTACAATGCCAGTTGCAAAAATTTCATGGGTAAAATCATTAAAAAAATTCATGTCATTTTATTTTAAATTTTGCAAAAACTGATACACTTTTTCAGTGGGTAAACCAACGACATTAGTATAAGAACCTTCAATTTTAGAAATTCCAACCAATCCTATCCAATCTTGTATGCCATAAGCACCAGCTTTATCAAATGGTTTGTAATTGTCTATATAATAACGAATTGCATCATCGCTTAATGCATTGAAAGTAACTTTAGTTGTTTCAAAAATTGTTTTGGTGTCATTTTTAGTTTGAAAGCATACCGAAGTAATAACTTGATGTGTTTGGTTAGATAATGATTTTAATATTTGAAAAGCATCATCATAATCTTTGGGTTTTCCAATTGCATTTCCATTTAGCCAAACTAATGTGTCACTGGTTATAAGCAATTCATTTTCAGTAATTTCATCTTTAAAAGCATTTGCTTTCAGTTCGGCTAAAAAATTGGTAATTTCTTCAGCTTTTAAATGAGTTGGATAAATTTCTTCAATATCTTTTAAACGAATTTCAAAGTCAATATCTAAATCTTTTAAAAATTGTTGCCTTCTTGGTGAACCAGATGCAAGTATTATTTTATAATTAGTATACATTATGTTTTATATTGTAGGTAATAATAACAATTGATAAAATTCCAAAGAAAATTATAAATTTCAATATTTTACTTATGGTATTAAAATGATTTTTTTCTTGGGCATTCCAAATTTTAATCAAACAAAAGACTAGTGGTGCAATAACAAAAATCAATAAATAAAGTATTGAATAATTAAGATTGTATTGAAAAAGATAAACTTTAATATAATAAAATAAATATAATGCAGGAATTAGTAATACTATAAAAGCAATTTTAGTAGATTTTTTAATGCCAATTATAATAGGTAAAGTTTTCATTTCTAATTTAGTATCACCTTTTATATCTTCTAAATCTTTTATCATTTCACGAACTAAATTTAGTATAAAAGCTAATTTTGCATAGTCAAATAGTATTATAAAAGCCAAACTCATTTGTTGTTGATTGGTTTCAAATGTATTTGGAAAAATATCAAATATTCCAATAATTATAACACTAAATGCCAATAAAGCAGCAATTACAATATTTCCTACAATTGCTATTTGTTTTAATGTGGTTGCATAAAAATATAGTAAAGTTGCAATTAGAATAAAAATTATTGCAAAATTTGGATGCGAAATAGAATTGGCTAAAATAAATCCTAAAGCTACACCTGTAATTGTTAATGTTGCATAAATGTTGTAGGCAGTTGCTTCTGAAATTGATTTTCCAACAATAATTTTATTTGGTTTATTGATTTGATCAGTTTCTTGATCTATAATATCATTTATCACATAACCACCAGCAGCTATTAAAACCGTTGATAAAACTAATAAAGCATATTGCCAATAAAATAAAGAAAGTGGAATCTTTATCGGTTCTAAATATCCAAATCTGAAAATTAACTGCATTAAAGCAAGAAGAAGTAGGTTTTTGTATCGTATTAAATTTAAGTATTTCATTTAAGTTTTTTAATATATGTGACTTTGTAATTACTATTTTTAAAGTTTTAGTCATGTTTTCCATTATACTTTAAATGCCATTTTCCTTGAACTTTCATAACTTGTTCTATTACATCTCGCACAGCACCTTTTCCGCCATATATATGAGAAATATAACTTGAAATTGATTTAATTTCAGAACATGCATCTTGAGGACAAGTTGGTAATGCAACCAATTTCATAACATGATAATCTGGAATATCATCGCCCATATACAATACATTTTGAGGTTTTATATTGTATAGTTCAGTATATTCTTTAAATGTTTTAGCTTTATCAAACGATCCTAAATAAATATCAGTAATTCCTAAATTTTTTAAGCGAATTCTAACTCCTTCATTACTGCCTCCAGAAATTATACAAACGTTATATCCACTTTCTAATGCTGCTTTCATGGCAAAGCCATCTCTAATGTTCATTTCTCTTAACATTTCTCCAGTTTCCGAAATATGAACTGTTCCATCGGTTAAAACTCCATCAACATCAAATATAAATGTTGTTATTAAATTCATGATTTCTTTATAGCTTTTTGACATTATCGATAATTGATTTGGTGAGT
>JAYTPS010000372.1:0-7896 GCA_043747155.1 Flavobacterium sp.
GCCTCGGGTGTTGGATTTATTATTAATTGTAACTCTACTATATTGAAACAAGTAGTACTGCTTGAGGATACTCTTACGTAGATGGTGATTGGGGAGGTAGCAATAGTTGGGTAACTTGATGGGTTAGGTATTAAAGTTGCATTATTCTGTGCATCAATTATGGTTTCATGAAAACTTACAATGTAAGGATTACCTCCAGTAATAGTTGGTATCACTTGTGTTAAATCGAATAATCCATTACCATCATTGTCTGGATCGCAGTATTGTAATGGTAAAGGATTTGTTGTTACAACATCATTAGTACTAGAAGAAATAGAAAATACTACCGCATTAGAAAAACAATTTGAAGAAATTTGATTTGCAACTATATTATGAGATCCAACTGTTAATCCAGAGAAATTTACACTTGATTGATAAGCTAATCCATCTAAAGAATATTGATAATCAATTCCAACAGGTGATAAAACCGATACATTATTTGTATTGCAAGAAGAAACTATAGATAAAGTTGGCGTAGTTTGAGGAATGACAACAATTTGTAAAGTTGTAGTATTAGCACAAATACCTATTGACGGAGTAAATGTATAAGTTGTTGTTAATGTATTATTTAATGATGGCGACCAACTTCCAGCAATCCCATTATTAGAAGTAGTTGGTAATGGAGTGATTGTATTTCCAGAACAAACATGTGTGACAGCTGAAAATGTTGGATTAATTCTTGTATTGATTGTGATAATTAACGTTTTTGTAGTAGCACATTGTCCTGCAGTTGGAGTAAATGTATAAGTTGTAGTAGTTAAATTATTAATTGCTGGCGACCAACTTCCAGTAATTCCATTAATTGATGTTGTTGGAAGAGATGGTATTGTATAGCCAGAGCAATAACTAGGAACTGCAATAAAAGTTGGAGTAATATTTGGATTAACAACAATTTGTAAAGTGGTTGAAAGTGCGCATTGACCAACTGCAGGTGTAAAAGTATATGTGGTAGTTGCTGTATTATTTAATACTGGCGACCAAGTTCCTGAAATTCCATTATTAGAATTGGTTGGCAAGGATGTCAAAGATCCGCCAGAGCAAATAGGTGAAACTGCATTAAAAGTTGGAACAATTGTCGGATTTATTACAGTAATTGTGAGTGTATTGGTAGTTCCACATTGGCCAGTATTAGGAGTAAAAGTGTAGGTTGTAGTAGCTGTATTATTTAATGCTGGTGACCAAGTACCAACAATTCCATTTATTGATGTTGTAGGTAATGACCCAATTGTTGCTCCTGAGCAAACTGATGCTACAGAATTAAAAGTAGGTGTAATATTTGGATTAACAGTAATTATTATAGTTTTATTTACAGCACACTGACCACTGCTAGGTGTAAAAGTATAAGTTGTAGTCGTTATGTTATTAATTGCTGGCGACCAACTTCCAGTAATTCCATTAGTTGATGTTGTAGGCAAAGAAGCTAATGTTCCGCCTACACAAATTGAAGAAATACTTGCAAAAGTTGGAGTAATTGGTGATGTAACAGTAACGTTTAACGTTTGAGAATTTGAACATGGATTTAAAACACTATTTGGAGTAAATACATAACTCCCAGAAATTGTATTACTTACAGTTGAAGGTAACCATGTACCACTAATTCCATTTGGTGAAGTATTTGAAAGTGTTGGAGCACTTGCGCCATTACAAATTGATGGAATTGCAGCAAAATTTGGAGTTGTAGTAGTTGCGCATGCAGTATTACAAGTTGCAGTCATCGGTGTAACACAACTAACTCCATTTGCAGAAAGATTAAAAACAACAGTTTGTCCAGATGTTAATCCGCTAACAATAAAATGAGATGGCGCAACCCATGTACCAGTTATTGGTGTTCCTCCAGATATTGAGTAACTGTAACTAAAATTTGATTGTCCTACATTACTAAAATCAAAATAAAGTGATGTTGGTGTTGAAAGAGCTGTATCACAGTATAAATTTAATGATAATCCATTAGCAACAACATTAACAATAATTGCTGCTCTTGGTCCTTCACACCCACTAACAGTTTGACTAACATAATATGTAGTTGAACCAATACTAGTTGTTAATGGTGTTGGAGCAGTTGCTGATGCGGTTCCTCCAGTTGAATTTGTTCCATACCAGTTTAAAGATCCTCCACTTAATGCGGTTGCAGTTAGTTGATTTGCCGTCGCGTTTGAACAATATGATAACGGAGAAGTTACAGTTGGTGCACTAACAACAGGAACAGCATTTAAAAACAAAGCAATTGGATTGGAAACACATCCTGTAATTAAATCTTTTACAGTAACATTGTAAGTGTTTGGAGCTAATAATGAAAATGTTGGGCTTGTTTGATAGAGTGTACTATTAATACTATACTCATAAACAGCAGTTTGATAAGTATAACTTCCAACATTTGTATAATCTTGAGGATCTAAAGCAGTCCAATCTGCTGTATTCCAAACCAATGTTGGATGTGTTGCTGTTGCTAATCTTCTATAAGTATAACCTGGTAAATTTGCTGGTGTAAATATAACACCGTCAGTTCTTCCCCATAAATCAATTTCAACATCTGTACTTGATGTCAATCTAATATTATCATTATTATTTACTCCTGCGCAAGTAGAAACAACTAAATCTGGAATTACACCACCTTGATTAACAACGCTTCCAACTGAGATTACATAAACATCATTATTATTTAAAACTCCTGCCAAAGGAAATTCACAAGATGTAAAAGCATTTCCGTTGTTATAGATTTTTAATTTATAATTTGTTAGATTCTTTGCAACACCAGTACCATTAAAAATTTCTACATAAGTTAAAGCTCCACTATCTTCATCTGTAACTTCAGAAATAAATAAATCAGTTGGAATTGGTAATGTTGGAGAATTTAATGGACTTGTAACAACAATTGTTCCTGTTGGAGTTGTACAATTTGGTTGTATTGTTACACTTCCTACAACTGGAGGACATGTTACAGAATTTGAACATGTTTGATTAGATGAAATAAAACATCCAGTTCCAATTGGTGTTACGGTAATTGTTACATTACTTCCATTACTAAGGCCAGAAACTGTATAACCTGGAGTTGTAACTGAACCACCATTAATTGAACCTCCACCATTAATTGTATAGCTTACATTATAACTTGTTGCTCCAGTTAAAGCCAGCCAATTAAAAACAATTGTACCAGATGTAAATGCTCCACAACTTATTGCTGGAGTTAATAAATTATTAACTGTAATAGTTACAGAATTTGACAAATTACAAGTTGTACTAGTTGAAAATGAAATGTCATCAATTGCAAAATCATTGCCTCCAGAAACTGTAATTCTATCATACATACATATTTGAGCTGATGTACTTACACCAGAATTCCAAACATAAGTTTTTAAAACCCAACCACAAGTAGCAACTGGTGCAACTGCCAAACCACTAATTGAAGTTCCGTTAATTAGCACTTCAATATTAGCAGGATTAGTTGTAGCAACGGTTTGAACCCAATAACTAAAAGTATAGTTTTGTCCTGCAATCACTGGAATAGTTTGACACCACATCTTATCATTTCCTGAGTTTAAAACAGAACCATCAAAAACCATCATGTTACCTGTTCCAGTAGTATGATCTACACATGAAGAAAAACCTCCAAACCAGGTATTCGAGTTTGTTACAACTCCATAAGTTCCTTGTGTTCCAGAAGGATTTGTAACAGCTAAATATTGATAATCTGTTGAGAAACCATTATTTCCTACTGAAAAATTTCCATTAAAAACTAAATTTGTATTAGATGTTGTTGAAGAAGTTGCAGTATAGGTAGTTGTTTGTGTTGGAGAAACACTTGGACTTGCACTATTTGGACTTGTCAAAGTTGTATCTGGTGGTGATGCTGTCCAAAAGTATGGATTAGAGCTTCCGCTAACATTTAAATTAGTTGAAGTGCCGCTACAAATTGTTGCACTAGAACTAATTGTTAAATTATTGGGTTGCGTAATTACAATTCCAGATGAAGATATTGTAGTCCCATTACTATCAGTTATTGAAATAGTATAAGTTCCAGGTATTAATCCTGGAAAATACCCTGTAAGATTTGTGGCAGAAGCAGTTCCAGAAATAGAATAGGAAACATATGGGGTAACACCTTTAATTCCATAAATTGATAGCGAACCATTATTTGCTCCAAAACAAGTGCTATTTGTTAAAGAATATGTAATTGCTAATGGTTGTGGTGGTGCGGTTACAGAAAAATCATCAACTGCAAAGTCATTTCCTACAGGATTTGTATTGTTATTCCAAAGTTCTATATTGACACAGCTATTATTTGGAACAAAAGTATAAACAACTTGTTGCCAACCCGATGCTGGCAAAGGTGCAATTGCACTACCAGAAACTAAACTAAATGTAGATATGTTATTAAATTGTATACCAATATCTCCTTGAGTAGCACTATTTGTAACTGTATTAGAAACTGATCTTATCCAATATTTAAAAGTATAAGTTGTTCCTATAGTTAATCCGCAAACACCACCGCCAGTATTTCCTGCACGCCAAAATCTTTGTGCTCCACCAGTATTGTTGCCATCAATAACCATCATTCTTGTAGATCCAGTTGAATGATCGCCAAATGCAATAAAATTAGCCGTGTTCATTGGTTGAGGATTACCAGTAAAAGCAAAATTACCAGGAGATGTACTTCCTGAAAAAGGCGCAACAATTTCAGAATATCCAACTCCATTTAAACTAAAACCAACTCCATTACCGCTTTGAAAATCACCATTTACTAATAAATTTTGTGAAAAGTGTGGTATTGAAAAAAAGAATACTAAGAGTAAAACACTAT
Source organism: Flavobacterium sp. (assembly GCA_043747155.1). Lineage (GTDB taxonomy): Bacteria > Bacteroidota > Bacteroidia > Flavobacteriales > Flavobacteriaceae > Flavobacterium. Next base: position 4,838 of record JAYTPS010000372.1, read on the forward strand.
TTTTTATATTCATGAATAACTTGAAAATCATACTTTGGATTGTTTTTTTGAGGATGCCAATTTAACACAATTTGGCAAAACATTAATAGTTTTTATTAAAATTTGTAATTATTTTTCTACTTTGATTTTACTGCCTTTTTTAATAATTTTATTATCTTTATTCTTTAATTTAAAAACAAAAACTATCATGGCAGTATTAAAAGTTATCGAAGTACTTTCTAGTTCAGAAAAAAGTTGGGAAGATGCAACACAAAAAGCAGTAACGCAAGCTGCAAAATCCCTAAAAAACATCCGTTCAGTTTATGTTCAAGAACATAGCGCAGCCGTTAATGACGGAAAAGTTACAGAGTACAGAGTTAATTTAAAATTAACTTTTGAGATTGAATAATTTAATTAATTTCTTAAAGAGCGTTCTTAAACAGGAACGCTTTTTTAGATTAATAATTATAAAATCATAAATAATTCGTATAATTGCATTTTAATTTTAATACTAAAAATCATGGGAATAGGAAGTTTTATTAAAGGATTGTTTGGAAAAGCAAACGTTGATGTTGATGCATTGGTTGACAAAGCAGAAAATTTTGCTACAGATGCTATTGCAAATGCAAAAGAAGCCGCAGCTCCATTAATGGATAAAGTTGAAGACTTTGCAGATGCTGCTAAAGAAAAAGTAAGCGAATATGTACCTGCTGCAAGTGAAGCTATTGAAAATGTTGTTGAAACTGTAAAAGAAAAAGCATCTGAATTTGCTGACAAAGCAGAAGAATTTGCTGGAAATGCAGTTAATACAGTTAAAGAAAAAGTTAATTCTTTTACTGATGATGCCTCTGAAGAAGTAACTACTAAAGCTGAAGATACAGTTAATAGAGTTGAAGAAGATGCCGATTAATTTCTGAAAACTATTTTATATAAAAAAAATCACGCATTTTGCGTGATTTTTTTATTTAGCAAACATAAAATCTTTTAAATAATAGGGTTCAAAATAAGCCACATCTTCAAAATCATTATTTTGAAATTTTATCATTGATATTGAACTCATTTCATTAGATGAAGGATATATAATTCCATCTAAAAAAATAAAATTGTTTTTAGTTAAAACTGTCTTTGCCTTTTCATTACTATCGCCAACAAAATAAATAGTTTCTTCTAAATTAGAAAAACTATTATCTGTTAGAATTTCTGCTTTTACGTCAGTAATAATTTCATTTTTTGAATTAAAAACAGCTGTGTAAACTTCCATTCTTCTGGCATCTATCATTGGAATTATTAATCCGTCGGTTATCTTTACTTTATTTGCCAAGATTGCCAAGGTATCAATTGCAATTAATGGAACATCCAATGCATAACATAAACCTTTGGCAGTTGAAACTCCAATGCGTAATCCAGTGTAAGAACCTGGACCTTTGCTTACTGCAACTGCAGCTAAATCTTTGTAAGTTATTTCGACGTCATTAATTATTTCCTCTATAAAAACATGCAATTTCTCGGCATGTGAATAACCTAATTCTGAAATTTCTTTGCATAAAATTGTTGTACCATTTTTTGCAATAGATACCGAACAATTTTTGGTAGCTGTTTCAATATTTAAAATATAGCTCATGAAAAAATGCTATTTTTTTTCTTTATCTGTTTCGGCAATTGTAATTTTATCGCCTGAATTTAGTTCTTTTGTAACAATATTATATGGTCCAACAATTACAACATCGCCTTTTTTAAGTCCTGAAATTACTTCAATATTTGTATCGTCTTGAATGCCTGATTTTACAATTCTAATTTTGGCATTATCTCCAACTTTAACGAAAACACATTCAAATTTTTTATCTGATTTGGCAATTACTTTATTACCTTCTTCTTCATCTTTTACTTCATATTTCTTTGTTGCTGCAGTGTCAGATTTCATAACAATTGAACTAATTGGCACACCTATTACTTTTTCCTTTCTTGTAGTAATAATATCAACAGTAGCAGTCATTCCTGGTCTAAATGGCGAATAAGTTTCTGGTTTTCCTTCCAACAAGTCTAGATATGATTCTTTTACAATTCTAATTTTAACTTTAAAATTGGTAACTTGATCTGCCGATGTTGTTGCACTTGCCGAGTTAGAAATACTAGTTACAATTCCTTTAAACTGTTTTTTTAAATAAGCATCAACTTCAACATTAGCTGAATCTCCAACATTTATTTTTACAATATCGTTTTCATTAACATCAACTTCAACTTCCATATTGTTAAGGTTGGCAACTCTAAGAATTTCGGTTCCAGTCATTTGTTGTGTTCCTAAAACTTGTTCTCCTAATTCTACATTTAACATAGATACGGTTCCATCTGCTGGAGCATAAATTGTTGTTCGTCCAAGATTATCTTTGGCTTCTTTCACAGTTGCATTAGCACTTTGAACATTATAATAAGACGATTGTTTGCTTGCCTGAGCAACTTCAAATGATGCAATTGCTTTATCCCATTCTGATCTTGAAATTATTCCTTTATCATATAATGTTTTACTTCTGTCATAACTTGCTTTTGCTTCTTTATACGACGCATCGGCTTGGCTTAAACCTGCTTTTGTTCCAGATAAATTTGACAAAGTTCTATTGTAACCCGAAGTATATATATCTGGATTTATTTTTACCAACAAATCTCCTTTTTTTACAACTTGTCCTTCTTTAATTGGTAAAGCTATAATCTCTCCTGAAACTTCTGACGATATTTTAACTTCTATTTCTGGTTGAATTTTTCCTGTTGCCGAAACGGTTTCTACAATTGTAATTTCGTCAACTTTTGCCGTTTCAACTTCAACTCCTTTATCTTTATTTCCAATTACACCCGATTTAGATAATGTAAGTAAGATGACAATAATAGCAATAAGAACTGCTATTAATATGTAAATTTTTTTCTTTGACATGATATTATTTAATTTTTGAAATTGGTATTCCGAAATAAAACTCTACAACTTTTATTTTAAAAATATAATCGTATTTGGTTCTTAAAACTTCTGATTGAGCATTTACATATAATGTTTGCGCTTGACTAAATTCAAATGCATTCATCATTCCAACTGC
>JAYTPS010000373.1:0-5593 GCA_043747155.1 Flavobacterium sp.
AATAGAGAATAGAGAATAGAGAATAGAGAATAGAGAATAGAGAATAGAGAATAGACAATAGAGAATAGAGAATAGACTGAAAAATAATATGCATTCCGAACACTCAATACTGAACATTAAATACTGAAAACTTTTTTAAATCCTTCCCAACCTTTTTAATAAAAAAGTACTCTATACAATAAAGATCTAATTTGTGATAAACGAAAACCTAATAGTAGCATGTAAAAAAATGCAGCGAGAAGCTCAACGGCAAGTGTATGAATATATGTCGCCAAAGCTTTACCGCACTTGCAAAAGGTATTTAAAAAAAGAGGAAGAAATTGAAGAAGTTTTGGCAGATGCTTTTTATACAATTTTTACTAAAATAGAACAGTTAAAAGAACTAAAAGCATTTGAAGGTTGGGCTCGAAAAATAGCCGTAAATCAATGCCTTCATCAATTAAAACGCAATGTAAATTTTAATTTATATCTTGAAGACACCAGTATTTACTTACAACCAGAAACCCTGCCCGAAACTAATCTTGAAGAAGAAGATTTACTTAATTTATTAAATTTTATTCCCGAAGGATGCAAAACAATTTTTAATTTATTTGTAATTGAAGGATATGGTCATAAAGAAATAGCGAGCATGCTTACCATATCTGAAGGAACATCTAAATCGCAATTGAATGTTGCTAAAACTAAACTCAAAGAATTAGTAAACAACCATTATTATCAAAAAATAAAATAAGTCATGGACACTAACGATAAATTATTTAATAAAATCAAAGCTGCTGCAAATAATGCAGAAACCAATGGCTTTGAGTCGATGGAAAAGATTTGGCATAGAGTTGAAGAAAAACTCGATAAAAAAGTACTAAAGAAAGAAACCAAACTCTGGAAAAAAATTGCAGTTGCAGCTTCAGTATTGCTTTTTATTTCAATTGCTTATCAATATTTCAAAACTGATGAAAAAATTACACTTCCAGAAAATGAAATAGTAACTACAGATAAAATTGAAAAAGTAGTAGCCGATTCGATAAAAACAAATGAAGATGTTGCAACTACAAAAATTGAAAATCCATTAATAAAAAAAAATGCTGATGTAATTTTAGAAAAAGCAACTACATCAAGCTATCAAGTTGTTTCTAATGATGATTTAGAATTAAATGCAACAACAAATGCTATTTCAACAGATACGTTATCAATGAACAATAACGGCTATTTAAACACCGCATCTTCCAATAAAACAGGAACTTACATGTGGAATAGAAAATTTAATGCTCGTGGAGTTGAGCGCAAAGAGGATTTTAAATCTGAAACAGAAAGTGTTGTAAAAAAAGAAAAAGCAGTACCACAATCAGCCAAAAAAATTGAACCATTAATAATTGTAGATGGTGAAGTGACTGATAAAAATTTATCCAATCTTAATAAAGAAGAATTAGACTCGATTATAGTTTTACCTGAGCCACTTTACATCATAAATGGAGTTTATTATAGTGAACAAAGCTTGTTTGGACCAAATCCAACTAGTCCATATTCGCCATTAATAAAGCAAGAAATTGAATCTACAACAATATTGAATCCAGAAAAGGCAGCAACAATTTATGGAGAAAAAGGTAAAAAAGGTGTTGTAATTATTACTACAAAAGATGGTAAACCAAAAGCTAAAAAATAAACTTAAAACTCAATTTTTACAGTCGTTCCATTATTTACTTTACTGTCAATATCAAATTTACATCCAATTTTTTCGACTAAATTTATTACTAAATGTAAACCCATTCCAATTCCTAATTCGTTTTCGGTTCCTCGAGTAGAGTTATAATTAATTTCTTTTATGCTTTCTATTTTTTTTCTTGTCATTCCAACCCCAGAATCTTTTATTATTATTTGATTACAGGTATTGTATATTGAAATTGAACCTCCAATTGGTGTAAATTTTATTGCATTAGAAAATAAGTTTCTAATAATAATTGTCATGATTTCGATGTCTTTTGGAACCGTAATTAGATCTTCTAAATCAATATTTACTTTAATATTTTTAGATTCGTAATTAGTTTTATACAATGAAACTATATTGTTTATAAGTAAATTATAATCTATTGAAACATTATTTATTTGAATAGTATTAAAATTAAGTTTTGCCCAATTTAATGTAGTTTCCAACAATTCAAGAACTTGAACCGATTCTTTATTAATCATCTCTACCATTGTTGAGAAATCTTTATTGGCAATATTATAATTACTTGCAACTGATGATATTAATGCTAAATTAACAATTGGAGATTTTAAATCATGACTAAGAATGGTTAACATTCGATCATTATTACTGTTAATTTTTTTTAATTCTTCTTGCATTAAAACCTCATTATTGATGTCTACAAATGCAAAAACAAATAAATTATCAATAAAAAATGCTTTTATTTCATACCATTTTTCAATTTTAAATTTAGAGGTTACTTTGGCTTTAATTTTTACCAAATTCTCGCCTTTTTCTAAGGCAATTTGATATTGGTTTCGCCAATTAATTCTTACTTCATTTCTATAATTTTCGCTAGGATAAGCTTTTAAAAACCAATCATTAATATCTTTAATTTCTGAAACTGTAAAGCCAAATTCTGAAACTAAATTGTTATTAAAATAAATATTATCAAACTGAGAATTGACATCTATTTCGGCTAAAATAAATGGATAAGGCAAGAGATTTGCCCAACTTATAAGAGATTCTTTAGATTTAAAAAAATCTTTTTGCTTAATTTCCATGCCATAAAGATAGTTTATTTTTCTATTTCTCTCAAATTCTCCATTTTTTTATGAGCAAGAAATCCTTTGATGTCTTCAAAATGTTCTTTTACACGTTTGTTCCCAAACTCAAAAACTTTGGTTGCCAAACCGTCTAGAAAATCTCTATCGTGAGAAACTAGAATTAAAGTTCCGTCAAAATCGCGTAGAGCATCTTTAATTATGTCTTTGGTTTTCATGTCTAAATGGTTGGATGGTTCATCTAGAATCAATAAATTTACTGGCTCAAGTAATAATTTTATCATTGCAAGTCGCGTTTTTTCGCCACCAGAAAGTACTTTTACTTTTTAGTCACATCATCGCCATGAAACATAAAGGCACCAAGAATATCTTTAATTTTAGTACGAACATCGCCAACAGCAATATCATCAATTGTTGAAAAAATAGTTCCGTTTTCATCTAATAATGATGCTTGATTTTGAGCAAAATATCCAATTTGTGCATTATGACCAATTTCTACGCTTCCACCATTAATTGCAATTTCTTTCATAATTGCTTTTATCATGGTCGATTTTCCTTCGCCATTTTTACCTACAAACGCCACTTTATCGCCACGTTCAATTACAATATTTGCCTCTTTAAAAATTAAATGATCGCCATACGATTTATGCAAATCTTTAACAATTACTGGATATTGACCAGAACGAATTGCTGGTGGAAACTTCAATTTTAAAGCTGAAGTATCAATTTCGTCAATTTGAACTGGAACAATTTTTTCTAGCATTTTAACTCTAGATTGCACTGATAAAGTTTTAGAAAAAGTTCCTTTAAAACGATCAATAAATTCCTGATTGTCGGCAATCATTCGTTGTTGCTCATCATAAGCTTTTTGTTGGTGAATTCTTCGGTCTTTTCTAAGTTCTAAATAATGAGAATATTTGGCTTTATAATCATAAATTCTTCCCATTGTAACCTCAATAGTACGGTTGGTAATGTTATCAACAAATGCTCTATCGTGAGAAATTACAACTACAGCTTTCGCAGAATTTATTAAAAAATCTTCCAACCATTGAATACTTTCTATATCCATGTGGTTGGTTGGTTCATCTAGCAAAATTAAATCTGGTTTTTGTAATAGAATTTTAGCAAGTTCAATTCTCATTCTCCAACCACCAGAAAACTCCGATGTTTGACGTGTAAAATCCTCTCTTTCAAAACCCAAACCAACTAGAATTTTTTCAATTTCGGCTTCGTAATTTATTTCTTCTATGGCATAAAATTTCTCACTTAAATCTGAAACTCGTTCAATTAATTTCATATATTGGTCACTTTCATAATCGGTACGAATGGTTAATTGTTCGTTTATTTCATCTATTTCGGATTTCATTTTAAAGATTTCTCCAAATGCTTTTGATGTTTCTTCCATTACTGTTGCGCCATCTGTAGTTAATAAATGCTGAGGCAAATAGGCAATAATAGCATCTTTAGGAGCAGAAATATTTCCAGAAGTAGGTTTAGATTCTCCAGCAATAATCTTTAAAAGTGTAGATTTACCTGCGCCATTTTTTCCCATCAAGGCAATTTTATCATTTTCATTTATAGCAAAAGAAACATCGCTAAATAAAGTTGTTCCGCCAAAATTTACGGAAATATCGTTTACTGTAATCATTTTTTATAAAGTTAGAAGTTAGAAGTTGGAAGCCATCTTCTACTAATTTTTTTGAAGGTGCAAAGATAGATTTTTTGAAGGAAATGGCAATTACTTAATGTGAAATGAGCAATTTATTATTTTAAAATTTCTTGCAACTTTTGTAGAAAATCTATATTTTCATTTATTCCAATATGGTTTTGATTTTCTAGAATGAAAAGTTCATCATTTGGTTTTAATATTTTTTGTAATCTAATTGAATTATCTATTGCAATTAATTGGTCTTGATTTCCGTGAAAAATATAAATTTGAGATTTTACTTTTGTGATGTATTTATTGGTTTCGAATTGAAATTTCTTTAAAAAATTTGGAAAATATGGCGCTCTTAAAGTAGAATATTCTAGAAAATTATAATATGGCGCTTGAAGAATTAATTTATTTGGATTTTTTATTGATGATAAATAAGTTGCCAATCCAGTTCCTATTGAATAACCAATTATTACATTTTTTTTCTCTTTGTAACTAGCTATTACTTTGTCATAAACTATAGAAATATCATTAAAAACTTGTTCTTGATTTTCAATTTCACCTTCGCTTTTTCCGAAACCACGATAATCAAGAAAGAAAATATCATATCCTAAATCGGTGTAAGTTTTAGCATTATTTCCCCAAGAATCTACCGAACCTTTGTTTCCATGAAGATAGAAAATTAATCCTTTTGGATTTTTTGTTTGAAACAAAATTCCGTTTTGAATTTCATCATCAAAGGATGGAATATTAATTTCTTTAAACTCTTGATTGAATTGAAATGTGTAATCTTTGTTAAGTTTATTGGCTACAAAAACCATTTCGGCTTGGTTGATGTAAATATAACTTAGGTACAATAAATATAAAATTGCAAAGAAAGTAGTTAGCGATAAAAAAATAAATCGAATGACTTTCATAAAAAATTGATGATAAAACTGCTTTCTAAATTTTAATTAATAATTAACCTTAAGGTAAAACATAAGCATTATTGTAATCATCCTTGGTTATTACAAATTGATAATTATTATTATTTAAATTAATAAAACCCTGTTCAGAAAAAATAAATTTACTTGGCAGACATAAAATATTACCTGATTCCCTTAAATCGCATATATATCCTTTACCATTTGAAAATTTTATAACAATTGAATCTGCACCGCAAATGTAACCACTAAAAATTTCTGCTTGATAATTACA
>JAYTPS010000374.1:0-2227 GCA_043747155.1 Flavobacterium sp.
TAAATTTCTTTTTTAGTATAATGAGGAAAAACTAACGATGCATTGGCATAAACGTCAAAATCATCATTCCAATCGATTTCTTTTTTCTTTAAATTGTAAAATTTTTGATTATCATTAAATATTGAATTTACAATTTTATCAAATTTATCAAAATCATAATCAAAAACTTCAAACATTTTATTTTTGTCTTTTTCATTTCTCAAATACATATCCATTAAGAAATTGTTTTTCTCATCACCGCGACCACAAAAAACAATTGATTCGTCAAAATCTTTAGAATTAATGTTAACCATTAAACTATCATTTTTTTCAAAATAAACATATTGATATTCTGGTTCGTGTTTAAAAGTGTATAAACCAGGTGCTAATGAATCAAATTTTTTAAAGAATGTATTGTCATTATTAAGTTTTATAGTATCAATGACTTTATTGTTTTTACAAAAAAGAATGTATTTTTTAGTTGGGTTTGTAACTTCTCCGCCAAAATAAGCTAGATAGTTATTTCCTGAAAATTCTTTTTTACAAGAACTTAACATTGTGAGAAATAAAATCAAATAAAGGAAATGGAAAAACTTGGAAAAAATTTTCATTAAATAAATATTACAAACAAATGTATTTATATGAAAGTAAATATTTTGTTAAGCATTAGTTAAATAAAAGATTAAATTTTACAATTTTAATGAGAAAGTAGCATAACAAGTTCTAAAACCAATTATAAATCAATAATCGAATATAAAAGAATTTGAAGTGAAAATTTCTTGTCTTCAATAAAGATAGGCCGAATTATTTCAAAGATAAAAACGATACTACTTTTAGGAGCCACAATCTTAGGGGTACGATTGAATTTTAAAGGCATTTCCTATTGCTTGTTGTAGTTTCTATTTTGCTTTTAATAATCAACATCATCTGCAATCATCACTTTAGAATCGCCATGCGTTTTTCAATGTTTCAGCATAAAAACTTTATTGTCTTGAAACACAATTTTAGCATCAATAGTATGCAAACATTCTGTACACAAGCTTTATGTGTAATTGTAATAAACGTAATCTCTTGTTTTCATTTATTGTTTTTTTACTTCTTCTAAAATCCAATTCATTTCAGGATCAATATTCTTTATTTTATCTTCAATAGTTTGAATAATTTCTTTATCTGGAAAAACACCTCTACCATAAACTACTGTTTGATTTATGGTTTTAATATCCATTAATCCTAATCGCCAAGATATTTTTGAATTGGGCAAATCAACAATTGGTGTAATTCCGGCAACAGTTCCATTAAATGCACCACCAGTTTCTTCGCCAACAAAAGTTACTTTTTTATTAGATTTTAACGAAGCTGCTAAAATACAAGATGCAGAAAAACTTCCTCCATTAATTAAAACATAAATTTTTCCTTTAAAATTATTGGGAGCACACTTTTTAGATTTAGAACCAACTAACTTATATTGAAATGTTCCATCTGAATTTTTTGTTGTTCTAAAATATGAAAATCCCATATAAAATGGATAACCAATTGCTATAAATGGATAAGCTAATTTTGGTGCGTTTCTAAAAACTCCAGTTTTCCACATACTTGTCTTGGAGGTTACGATTGCGGGTTTTAACAAAATGTAATTTTCATCTGTTAAAAATGAATATAATTTTACAACATCTGCAACTCTACCACCAGGATTATCACGAATATCAATAATTAATGTTTTGATCTTTTTTTTATGGATTGAATCAAATATCGCAGTATAAGCAAAAGCGAATTTACCATCCGAAAAATTTTTTATTCTCAAAACTGCAACCGAATTATCTGAATCAAAAAAGCGCAAACTTTTTACATATTCTTTATTAATTAAATCATAACCATAAATTTTTTTTAAACGCTTTTCTTTTTTAAGCTTTTCTTTATCAACTATAGTTTTTGAAATCGTTTTAATAGAATCTTTAAGAGCATTTTTATTAGAAGCAGTAGCTTTTTTTAAGGGTTTATTTCTAGAAATAACTTGAGTAAAAGTAGAATCATTTTGTTTAAAAACAAATTTCAAACTATCATTAATTCCAATTTCATTTGTCATATAATTTAAATATCGTTTAGAAAAACTTTTTCGAATGTGAGTTGTATTAAATCCGTCTGATGTTATACTATTTTTATATTTTTCATATAATGATTTTGGTTTAATTTCATTAACTGAAACAACTTCTGCTCCAAGTTTTATTGACTTATTTTTAGATTTATTTTT
>JAYTPS010000375.1:0-4630 GCA_043747155.1 Flavobacterium sp.
AAAATTAAATCATTATTTTGAAGAAAAACGCAAAGAACAAAACCAGTTTTGGATGATGGAAACCATAAATGAACAATTAAAAAATAATTTTTACAATCATCCAGAAATCATGAAATTGCTTGAAGAAAATAAAAAAGCAGTGCAAAATGATGAAATATCGCCATTTACAGCTGCTAATGAATTGTTGCTAAAGTATTTTAAATAATATCTTTTTTTAACTATTTAAACTTAGTTAAATATTTAATAATGCTATTTTCATCTTCATTATTAGATTGAAATTCGTAAAAATGATTCATTAAATCTTCAATGTTATTATAAGAATAATACGCTGAAATTGCTACTCTATATTCATTATTGTTTTCAAAGTTTCCATAAATATCTATATCATCAGTGTAATTTATATTACTATCTTTAATCAATTTCCCTAAATTTATTTTACTTTCTAATATTTGATTATCTGGTAATTGATCAAAAGGTCCATCATACAAATTATTAGCAATTTCATTTTTCTTCAAAACACCAATTAAAATTTTATCATTAAAATAATTTTTATAAAATGCAAAACCAGTTCTAATTTCGATAACTATATTTGAATTTAATTTTACAAAATGCGATAAATTAGATTTTTCAACTTCATCAAGTGTATAAAGAAAATGTTTTAGACTATCATTATAACATAAATTGAACGTCAATCCACTATCATCAAATGATTTACCAATAAATTGATAACTAGAATTTAATTTGTTATAAGATTTACTATTAAATAGTTTTTCATCAATTATTACTTCAATTTTTTTTCCTTTATAATTAATAATGTAATTGTTAATATTAAGCTTTTCTAAAGATAACCCATCATTTATATTTAATGCTTTTTCAATTGAAATAGGTTTGTAATATTTTTCTTCTATATTAGTTACTTCTTCACATCCAATACTCAGGGTATTATTATCTCTTTCATTAATTAATAAACCAATATTTCCTTTAAAATGTCTACCATTTAATAAAAATTCGTAGTAATAATAATTTTCTGAATTATTTATTATAATTTTATTATTCATGCTTTTGAAAATAAAATCAATAATAGTATTATCATTTAATTTTTGTAAAGTATTATCATTTAAGTGATTCTTAAAACTAGAATTGGTTGATAAAAATTCATGTTTAATATAATTTTTTCTTGAACAACTTACAGAAATAAAAAATAAAAAAAATAAAAAAATTTTGGATACGTTCATAACTTTTGTAGGTTTTAAAATGATAAAACAAACTTCTAAATAAATTAATTTAGAAGTTTGTTTAATAAGAGAACACTTTAACGCTTCCACCATCTTATATGGAAAGGATTGCACTCGTCATCCATTTGTCTTCTAGTTTTTCTTTTTCCATGTCTAGGTCTTTGTTGAGGTTCTACAGAAGTTTCAATAACATCTTTAAGTGATTTACCTTTAAGACTTAACCAATATTCTTGAGAAAATTTTAATGCACTTTCAATTTCTGCGTCAGAGTATAACAATTCATTTAGTTCTTTTTCTGATGGTTTAGAATCGGTTTGTTTTACATTTTCAGTTATTACTTCATTTTTTTGCTTTTCAACAGGTACAATTTTTTTAATTTGAGAAAATGACATGTTCATTGATAGTAACACTGTCATAAATAAAAACATTTTTTTCATAATATATTAATTTATATTTACCTACTCTGTTTTGGCTTTTCGGTTTGCGCCTTTTGTTTATGAGACAAAATAACAACGCTATTAAAAATAAATCAATGAGCAAACAACTAAAAATCACACCGTCGTTTAACGGATTTTAATTTATAAAAAAAGTAAAACCACTAAAAAAACAATGTCTTTAGTGGTTTTATAAAAAAATAGGATAGTAACTTATTCTTCGTAAAGTTTCATTTCTTTATCATAAAATTCTCCAGATAATGTAATTAAATGTTCCATTTCACTTTCGAGTTCAGTTTCATCTTCACCTTCTAAATCTTCGAGAAACTCTACTTCATCATCCTTCAAATTGATAATAAATCTAGGAAAATCTAAATGAATAATAAATATATCATCTGGAAATTCAGAGTTGTCTGCTAAAACAAATTTTGGTAATTGCATAGTTTATTGATTTTAAAAAATAGATAAAAAACAAAAATACATAACTATTTTAAAAAACTATCATTTATTCTCTTTTCTCTATTTTCTTTTCACAATTATTTATCCGACAAAATTACAGGTGCACTTCCTTTTCCCATAAAAATAATTTTGGTATTCGATGAAGTTGCAATTTCTTTTTGGGCTTTTATTTGTTCGTATTGCAATTGTTTATCAGTCAATCCTGATGAAATAATTCTTTGATAATCAGCAATACCTTGGGCTTCTACTCTTTTTCGCTCTGCTTCTTGTTTTTCTTTTTGCAGTACAAATGTCATTTTTTGAGCATCTTGTTCAGCATTAATTTTACTTTCAATTGTTTTTTTAACTGATGCCGGAAGATTTATATTTCTAATTAATAATTGCTCTAAAATTAAACCTCTCTTTTTAAAATCGTCTTCTATTGATTTAAAAATTCGTTGTTGAAATTCATTCCTTTTTGTAGAATAAAGTGCAATTGCATCATAATAAACTGCGTTGTCACGAATACGAGTTCTTGTTACAGGTCTAACAATTTTATCGGTATAGTTTTCGCCAATTCCTTTTAAAATTTTTGGTGCATCTTGAGGTACAATTCTATATAAAACGGTTAAATCTATTACTACTTCTAATCCATCATTAGATAAAACTCTAATGGCATCATCTCCTTCAATTGCACCTTCTCCATGAATTGCAGACATGGTGTAGTTTTGGGTTTGAATATCAAAATTTGTAACATCCATTAACGGATTAATAATATGCAAACCACTTTCTAATACATCTTGTTTTACATTTCCGTAAAGTGATTTTACACCTACTTTACCAGCATCAATTTGCTTAAACATTGATGAAAAAATTCCTAAAATTATTACTACAACGCCTATAATTCTAAATATTTTCGAAAATTTAAAAAGCGGATTTGCGATATCTTTTACAGTAAAACCTAAAATAATTAAAATAAACCCAATAATTAGTAATAGTATCATTTTTAAAGTGTTTTTATTATACTGTGATTATACGTAACTATGAAATATTAGTTACAGATTTTCTTAAAATATTTTTAAGGATGGTTTTGATTTATTAATTTTTTGGTCAAATTATTAAATCTAATATATAAAAACAAAGCAGCTACTGTTAAACCTGCAAGTAAACCAATCCAAACGCCAACAGCTTTTAAATCAGTATATAACCCTAAATAAATAGATATTGGAAAACCTATTACCCAATAGGCAACAAAGGTGATATACATTGGGATTTTTACATCCTGCAAGCCACGCAAAGCACCAAGAACTACAACTTGAATTCCATCTGATATTTGAAAAATTGCTGCCACAATTAATAATTTAGATGATATAATGATTACTTCATTAGTTTCTTTAATACTGCTAAGATTATCAGAATTTACAAATAATTCGGGTAGTTTTTTATAAAAAACAATTAATAATAGTGCAAAAATAATTTCTATTATAATTGCTAATAAAAATATTGAACGAGCAACAATTTGTAACTTTCTATAATCGTTTATGCCTTTTTGGTTTCCTACTCTTACCATTCCTGCAACGCTCAATCCCATGGCAAACATAAATGTCATTGATGCTAAACTCAACGCAATTTGATTGGCAGCTTGACTTGTAGTTCCTATTTTTCCGCAAAGCCAAATTGCTGCTGTAAATAATGCAACTTCAAAAAACATTTGCATAGCTGATGGAAATCCTAAATTTACAATTTTCATTGTCATAGATTTTCCAATAGCTTTCATGCTAAATCCCTCAAAATAAGGTTTGAATTTATCTTTAGATTTTAATATATAATGTAAAAAAACAACCATAATAATTCTTGAAACTAAAGTACCAACGGCTGCACCCAACATTCCCATTTTAGGAAAAATCCAAAAACCATAAATAAAAATAAAATTTAAAATTACATGAACTACATTACAAAGTAAGTTTGCCCACATAGCATATTTAGTTTCGCTTTTACCATCGGCAAACTGTTTATACCCTTGAAAAATAATTAATGGAATTAAAGAAAAAGAAACCAAATCAAGAAAAGGAATTGCCAGTTGAACTACTTCTTTTGGTTGTCCCATTAAATACATTAATGGTTTAAGAAGAAAAATTAATCCAAAAAGAGAAAATCCAAGAATGGTACACAAAACCAATCCATGATGAAAAACGCTTCTTCCTTTTACCAAACTATTTTCACCATCAGCTTCGGCAATTAGTGGAGTTATTGCTGTTGAAAAACCAATTCCTAACGACATTGCAATGAAAATAAAGCTATTGCCTAACGAAACTGCTGCAAGTTCTGTTGGTCCAAGCTTACCAACCATAATATTATCTACAAGTCCAACCATTGTGTGGCCTAACATTCCTAATATTATAGGATAAGCAAGTTTAATGTTTTCTTTAAATTCTTTGGTGTAGGTAGTAAGATTCACTTAATAAATAATTTATTGCAAAAGTAACAGATAAAATAGCTGTTAATTATTTTTTTTTAAATTTG
>JAYTPS010000376.1:0-3513 GCA_043747155.1 Flavobacterium sp.
GTATATAGAAAATATTGCTAGACTGATTAACAATGGTCATAAAAACACAATTCCAATAATTGATAATTACGAAGAGTTAGATTTGCTTCAAGCAGAAATAAAAGGAAAATTTAAAATAGGAATTAGAATTGCAGCCGAAGAAGAACCAAAATTTGAATTTTATACTTCTCGATTGGGAATTGGTTATAAAAATATTGTTGCCTTTTACAAAAAGCAAATTCAAGATAATGATAGATTAGAGCTTAAAATGCTTCACTTTTTTATCAATACAGGAATTAATGATAATGCCTATTATTGGAACGAATTAGTAAAGTGTATAAAAGTATATATTGCATTAAAAAAAGAATGTCCATCGCTTGACGGATTGAATATTGGTGGTGGCTTTCCTATAAAAAACTCATTGGCATTTGAATATGACTATCAATACATGATTGATGAAATTATAAATCAAATAAAAATTGCATGTGAAGAAGCAGAAGTTGATGTTCCAAACATATTTACTGAATTTGGCTCTTTTACCGTTGGCGAATCTGGAGGTGCAATTTATCAAGTTTTGTATCAAAAACAGCAAAATGATAGAGAAGCTTGGAACATGATTGACAGTTCGTTTATTACAACTTTGCCAGATACTTGGGCAATAAATAAACGATTTATTATGTTGGCAATAAACCGTTGGAACGATCAATATGAAAGAGTATTGTTAGGCGGAATGACTTGTGATAGTGATGATTATTACAATTCTGAACAAAATATGAATGCTATTTATTTACCAAAATATAACAAAGAGAAACCATTATATATAGGTTTTTTTAATACTGGAGCTTATCAAGAAACAATTGGTGGTTATGGTGGATTGCACCACTGTTTAATACCACAACCAAAACATATTTTAATTGATAGAGATGAAAATGGAATTTTGGCAACAGAAGTTTTTAGTGAGCAACAAACTGCTGAAGACGTTTTAAAAATATTAGGTTACACCCAAAAATAATTATCAATTAGGTATTAAAACTTAATGTAAAATAATTAATAAATTAGCATAAAACAGTTTGAAATTTTAGAAAAATAGTTTTTCTTTGAACTCCAAACTACATTAAATATACATTAACAGAATCTGTAATACTTAAAATAAATCAGATTAATACAAAAAAAATGAGCAAAGGTCCAATAAGTCAGTTTATTGAAAAGCATTATCTTCATTTTAATGCCGCAGCACTTGTTGATGCTGCAAAAGGATATGAACAACATTTGTTAGAAAACGGAAAAATGATGGTTTCTTTAGCTGGTGCAATGAGTACAGCCGAATTAGGAAAATCGTTGGCAGAAATGATTCGTCAAGACAAAGTACATATTATTTCGTGCACTGGTGCAAATCTTGAGGAAGATATTATGAATTTAGTAGCTCACAATTCATATAAAAGAGTTCCAAATTACAGAGATTTATCGCCACAAGATGAATGGGATTTATTAGAAAATCATTACAATAGAGTTACCGACACATGTATTCCTGAGGAAGAAGCATTTAGAAGATTACAATCGCATTTATTTGAAATTTGGAACAATGCCGATTCTAAAGGTGAACGTTATTTTCCGCATGAGTTTATGTATCAAATGATAAATTCTGGCGTTTTAAAACAATATTACGAAATTGACCCAAAAGATTCCTGGATGGTTGCAGCTGCCGAAAAGAATTTACCAATTGTTGTTCCAGGTTGGGAAGATAGTACTATGGGAAACATATTCGCATCCTATTGTATTAAAGGAGAATTTAAACCAACAACCATGAAAAGTGGAATTGAATACATGATGTGGTTGGCAGATTGGTATCCAAAAAATTCAACGGGAAAAGGTTTAGGTTTTTTTCAAATTGGTGGTGGTATTGCTGGAGATTTTCCAATATGTGTAGTACCAATGTTATATCAAGATATGGAAATGCATGATGTTCCTTTTTGGAGCTATTTTTGTCAAATATCCGATTCTACAACCAGTTATGGATCGTATTCTGGAGCAGTTCCAAACGAAAAAATTACTTGGGGTAAATTAGATATAAACACACCAAAATTTATTATAGAATCAGACGCGACAATAGTTGCACCATTAATTTTTGCTTATTTATTAGATTTATAAACCATTATATGAGAAGAGTAATTGTTGATTATGCTAAACTAACTGGTGATATTTTAAACTTATTAGTAGAAAAATTTCCAGAAGGATATGATGATTCAGACATCATACGATTTAGAAATGCCCAAAACGAACTTATTGAAGCTGTTGAAGTAAAAACAGTAGACACCATTTATTTAGTAAAAGTTAGTACTAAGTTAGCAAGTCGTATGGAAAAATATGACGAAGAAGATGATATTGATTCTGTAATTGAACCAATTATTCCTGTAGCTGGATTGGATGATGATGAAGATGCATCTAACGATGACGATGAAGAAATAGATTTATTGAAAGACAAAGGTGGTTCTGATGATGGCGACGATGATGACGATGATGACGATGATGATGAACCTTCAGATAACTTTGATGAAGACGACGAAGGAGAAGAATAAAACGAAGTTTGATCTTCAAGGTACAAAATAAAAAAATTCCAAATTTAACTTATTAAATTTGGATTTTTTTTATGCAATATTGTAAACTTTGTGCCTCGAATTTTGTCTTAGTATTTTACAAATATCTTTCTTCAAATATTTTTTGATGATGATTTTGATGACCAATAATAATAAAACCAACTGCTCTTACTGACATTGGATTGTTGGAAGCAGTTCCTAAACGTAACAATTCTTGATTTGTAAAATCTTTAAAAAGCAAAATTGTAGATTGTCTTATGGCTGATAATTCAGTTAATAAACTAATTAAAGATCGATTTCTTCCTTTAGCTTCAATGGCATAATCATTTTCTTCAAAACCTGGCAAAAAAGTTTTATCATTTCTAGCAAAACACAATGCTCTGTAACTAAATATTCTTTCGCAATCAATTAAATGTTGAATGATGTCTTTTATTGTCCATTTTCCTTCTGCATAAGAAAAATCATGTTTATTTATTGGAATATCTTGAATGAATCGAATTAATCTGTGCAACGAAATTTCTAATTCTTCAATTAATATTTCATCTTTTAAAGTTGCAATGTAAGGTTTGTACCATTCACCAAATTCGGTTGATTTTAATTGACTTGCGTTCATGAACTTTATTCTTTTAACTAATTTTACTTTTTAATAACTCCAATAATAACTCCAAAATCTCCATCTGTTTGTTTCCAGTTTTCTTTAGGAAAGTAGGTTCTAGAAACAAAACCATCCAAATATAAAGCATTTTTACAACCTTTATTTTTAAAAAACTCGGCAAAATCATAAAAATTTATTTCTTTTTTAGACATTGCAAAAATAATTTCATTGTTTGCAAGAATTCCAACTCCATTTCTAATATTTAAATTTGAAGATTTTTTATTAAACGCCTTATGAATTTCTCCATCAATAACTAGCATTGGTCCAGATTGTGTTGCATGTTTT
>JAYTPS010000377.1:0-8202 GCA_043747155.1 Flavobacterium sp.
ATTTTAATTGTGATGTCACTATTACTTTATAAAACCTTAAGCTACAAATGAAATTAATAATACAAATATTATTTTTACTACTTCATTTTAAAAGTCAATCACAAATAAAGAAATCGGAACAATTTATTTTTGAAAATGAAAAAATTGATTATTTATTTTATTCTAAAAAAATAAATAGCAATGATTTTTATATATTAATTTTTAACGAAAGTGATGAAAAAGAAAAAATCATACTAGAAATTCAAAAATGCATCACTGTAAATAAAAAACTAAATAAATTATATTTATTAATAATTCCAGAAAAATTTTATTATAAAAAAGAAAAATTTATATTGGAGTTTCTTTCCGATGTTTTGTCAAAAAGAAAATTGATTGATAAAAATATGATTTTAATCACTGAAAATGATTTTGAAGATTATTACAATGATTTCAAAATAAAAAATAAAAGATACAATAAATGTTTCTTAAATAAAATAAAAAAATACACTTTAATAAAAGAAAAATCTACAATTTGTAATTTATTAAAATGATATTAATTTAAAACCCTACTTCCTAACACTATCATGAACTTGGCTAGAAATTCCGTTGTTCCATAAAGTCAAAATATCTGTTGCAACTGCTGCTCCACTTCCAGCGGCAATTGTCAATTGACTTCGCCAACCAGCAAGTGTTCCAGCTACATAAATTCCATCGGCAACTTTGTGGTCGTCATTTTTTAATTGAATTCGTTGTTTTTCGGCAACAGCTTTTTTATTTGGCTCAATAAATTGATTTAATCCTTCAATATCAAAAGTGTTAGATGAACCAATTGCTACAACAATAGTTTTTGTAGCATAAGATTTTTTATTTGTAACGACTGTAAAATTTGGAAATTCACCTTCAACTTTCATCACTTTTTCACTCTCAATTTGAGTAACATGAGGATATAAATCATGAAGTTGATCAACACTTTCTGTCAATAGTTCTGAACCTAATTTTCCGGCAGGAATTCCGTAAGCATTATAAAACAAAGCATCTTGAAGTGATGATGCTTTTTGATGTGTAATAATTGCAATATTTTTATCAGCAGCAAAAGGTTTGTTTTTTGCAGAACCTAATATTAAAGCACACGAAACTCCAGAAACGCCACCACCAATTATTAAAACATCAAACATAAAGTATCAAATAATAAATTTAAATTTTGGAGTTTAAAAGCTATTAATTTTTCAAATTGGCTTCAATTTTTTTAGACAACTTAAAGATAAGAAGAATAAATACAGCACAAAAAGCTGCCGCAATTCCTATTAATGCTACCATACTATCACCTTCAAATGGGTTTTGAAAATCTAATAAAGTTATATTAAAAACAATTAAAGCAAAGGCAAGAAATAATAATATTGTTGTGAAAATTTTCATCGAATAAATTTAAAGTGTAAAAATAGTAAAAATTGAATTAAACAAACAAACCTTTAACATTAGCTGCAAATAATTTAACTGCAATAGCCAAAAGTACAACACCAAAAGTTTTTCTAATTACACCTAAACCATTTTTCCCTAATACTTTTTCTATTTTGGAAGATGATTTTAAAACCACATAAACCAAAATAATATTTAAAACTATAGCAATAATAATATTTACAGTTGCATATTGAGAACGCAATGATAATAAAGTTGTCATTGTGCCAGCACCAGCAATTAAAGGAAAAGCCAACGGAACAATTGATGCCGATGAATGTGCTTCGTCTTTATAAATTCTAATTCCGAGAATCATTTCAAGAGCTAAAAAAAATAACACAAACGAACCTGCTACTGCAAACGAATGAACATCAATGCCAATTAGTTTTAATAATTCTTCACCCACAAAAAGAAAAACAATCATAATAATTCCTGCAGTAAGCGATGCTTTTTCAGATTCAATATGACCAAATTTTTGTCTTAAATCTACAACTATCGGAATTGTACCAACAATATCTATAACTGCAAAAAGCACCATAGCAATTGTTGCAATTTCCTTAAAATCAAATCCTAACATACTACTTTATTTAAAATGCAAAATTACTGCTTTCCAAATTGTTAATCAATAAAAAACAATAATTTTAAGATAAATAACGTTAGTAAAAAACATAAAATCCTTTGTAACTTTGCCAACTATTTTATTATTACTTACAATCCTAAGCAATGCAAAGGAACAATTCTAAATCAAATGTTTCAACTCGGAAAAACAATAGTTTCAGAAGATATATTACAAAAAGATTTTGTGTGCAATCTTTCAGCTTGTCATGGTGCATGTTGCGTTGATGGCGATGCTGGTGCGCCTTTGAGTAAAGAAGAAACCAAAATTCTAGAAGAGATTTATCCAAAAATTAAACCATTTCTTCGCAAAGAAGGCATTGCAGCAATAGAAAAATTAGGAACTTGGGTTGTAGGAATAGATCAAGATATGGAAACACCATTAATTGATGATAAAGATTGTGCCTATGTTATTTTTGACGGAAAAACTGCGCTTTGTGGTATCGAACAAGCTTATAATCAAGGTGTAATTTCCTGGAAAAAACCAGTTTCTTGTCACTTATATCCTATTAGGGTAAAAGATTTTACAGAATTTGCAGCCGTAAATTATGATAAATGGGACATTTGTGATGATGCCTGTTCTCTTGGAAAAGAACTTCAAGTTCCAGTTTATAAATTTGTAAAAGAAGCATTAATTAGACGATTTGGCGAAGATTGGTATCTTGAATTAGAAAAAGTTGCAGAGGAATTAAAAAACGAAAAATAAAAACTTTTTTCTAATTGTTTTTCCAACATCATCAATAGTTAATAAAGAATATCCATCAAGTTTTTAAAAATATAAATACTACTTTTGACATTTATGACGTTATATAGAATATGTTGAAAAATAGTTTTTTATGGATTTTTTTATTCTGTTTTTCTGGCATTTTTGCTCAAGAAATAGAAACTGCCTACAAGAGTAAAAAAATTCCGTTTTCTAAAGACACAATTTTCATTGAAAAAGTTAGTATCAACAAATCTTTTTTTAAAATTCTTGACCAACAAGGAAATACTATTGACACTTCTTATTATAAAATAGATTATATTAAATCGAAATTAATTTTCAATAATAATTATACTTCTCAAGATTCTTTAACAATCAATTATTTAAAATTTCCTGAGTTTCTTACCAAAACCTATTCTATATATGATGAAAATCGTGTAGTTCCAAACGAAGCAGGAAATTTATATGTAGTAAAAAGAGAAAACATCAATAATTTTAAACCATTTGACGGATTGAACACTTCGGGAAGTATAACAAGAGGAATTACTGTTGGAAACAATCAAAACTCAACTGTAAATTCAAATCTCGATTTGCAAATTACAGGCAAAATTTCAGATAAAGTTTCACTTCGTGCTTCTATTCAAGACAGTAATATTCCGTTGCAAGATGGTGGTTATTCTCAAACATTAGACGAATTTGATCAAATATTTATTGAATTATTTTCAGATAAATGGAACATTCGTGCTGGCGATTTATTTCTTGAAAACAGAAAATCTAAATTCTTGAATTTTAATAAAAAAGTGCAAGGATTATCTACAAAATTTACTTTTGGAACTCCAGAAAAAAAAACCGAAGTATTTGCATCTGGAGCAATTGTTCGTGGTCAATATGCCAAAAGCAGCTTTACAGGACAAGAAGGAAATCAAGGTCCATATAAATTGCGTGGCAATAATGGCGAGTTGTTTGTTCTTGTAATTTCTGGTTCAGAACGTGTTTTTATAAACGGAATTTTATTAAAGCGAGGCGAAAACAATGATTATATTATTGATTACAATGCAGGCGAAATTGTTTTTACCTCTTTGTTTCCTATTACTTCTGAGATGCGAATTGTTATCGAATACCAATATTCTGACAGAAATTTTACTCGATTTGTAACTTATGGTGGTGCAACTCATCAAAGAGAAAATTGGAGTATTGGCGGATTTTTATATTCTGAAAACGATGTGAAAAATCAACCTTTACAACAAAATTTATCATCAGAGCAAGTTGAAATTCTAAAAAATGCTGGGGACAATAATTCCTTAATGAATGCGCCATCGGCATACCTTGACTTCTATTCTGAAAATAAAATATTGTATGAAAAAGTTACTGTTGGTAGCGTTGATGTGTTTCAGTATTCTAATGATGAAACCGATATTCTATATAATGTTAGATTTTCGTTAGTAGGAAATAATTTGGGTAATTACATTTTAACCAACAACAATGCTATTGGCAAAATTTATGAATATGTAGCGCCAATTTCTGGAGTTTTACAAGGAAATTACGAACCAATAACTAGATTGATTGCACCAACAAAAATTCAAATTGCAACAGTTTTAGGAAATTATAATCCATCAGAAAAAACTGCTGTCGATTTTGAACTTGGCGTTAGCAATAACGATTTAAATTTATTTTCTACAATTGATGACAATAATAATAAAGGTATTGCTGCAAAAGTAAATGCGAAACAACGTTTGTTTTCAAAGAAATTCAATCTTGATGCGTTTGTAAATTATCAATTGGTTCAAGAAAATTTCAAAACAATTGAGCGATTATTTAATATAGAATTTAATCGTGATTGGAATTTAACTACTATTTCTAGCAATCAAAGTTTGTTGATTACTGGTTTAAATTTTGATTTTAAAGAAAAAGGTTTCGCAAAATATCAAATAGAAAAGTTAGATTTTACTAATAATTTTTCTGGAACACGAAACATCATTCAAGGAGAATTCAAAGAAAAAAATATTATAATACAGCAAAATTCTAGTTTTTTAAATAGTTATGGAACAATTTCAAAAACCAACTTTTTACGCAATCAAACTCGAGCCAAATATCATTTTAAGAAAAATTGGATTGGAGTAAGTTTTAATTTAGAAGATAATCAAGAAAAACTTATTGCAACTAATCAATTTTCACCATTAAGCCAGCGTTTTTCTGAATATGGAGCATTTGTAGGTCGTGGCGATAGCACAAAAGTTTATGCCGAAATTGGTTATTTTTATAGAAAAAACGATAGTTTGCAAGATGGAAATTTACAACGTGTTAATTCGTCAAATTCTTATTATTTAAAATCTAAATTAATACAATCTCAAAAAACCAATTTATCACTATTTGTAAATTTTAGACAATTGGATTTTACTGACCAAACAAAACCAACAGAACCATCTTTAAACTCGAGATTATTGTATAATGATAATTTTTTTAATCAATTAATTCAATCAACTTCTGCCTATGAAACTGCTTCTGGAACGATTGCGCAACAAGAATTTACCTATTTAGAAGTCAATCCAGGACAAGGAGTTTATATGTGGAATGACTATAATAATAACGGAATTCAAGAATTGCAAGAGTTTGAAGTGGCACCTTTTCAAGATCAAGCAAAATATGTTAGAGTCTTTCTTCCCAATCAAATTTTTGTGAAAACGCACCAAAATAAATTTTCTCAATCAATAACTTTAAATCCTTCAAAATGGGTTAATGAAAAAGGATTCCAAAAACTATTATCCTATTTTTATAATCAATCATCATTTTCACTTGACCGAAAAATTGAAAGAAATGCTAACAATTTCAATTTAAATCCGTTTTCTGCAAGCGAAGATAATTTGTTAGGATTGAATACAAATTTTAGAAACAGTTTATTTTATAATCGAGCCAAACAAAAACATTCTGTTACCTATAATTTTATTAAAGGAAGAATAAAAAATTTACTTTCAATTGGTTCGCAAGAAAATAGTACAAGTTCTCATCAAATGCAATATTCGCATTTACTTAAAAAAAATTGGTT
Source organism: Flavobacterium sp. (assembly GCA_043747155.1). Classification (GTDB taxonomy): domain Bacteria; phylum Bacteroidota; class Bacteroidia; order Flavobacteriales; family Flavobacteriaceae; genus Flavobacterium. The sequence goes on from JAYTPS010000377.1 coordinate 5,796, forward strand.
GTTTAATTTTGATAATTCCATTTCAAAAACATCAAGTGTTTCTGATAATTATGCGAGTCGAAATTTTGAATTAAAAAGTTACGCAATAGAGCCAAAAATTTCTTATTTATTTTCTAATAATAAAAGCTTATCAATTTTTTATGAATTCAAAAACAAAGAAAACATTATCAATTTACTAGAAACTCTTAAACAAACACGCTTCGGAATTTCATTTAATTACTCAAGCGATAAAAAATTTACGGCCAATGGCGAGTTTTCATTATATGATAATGCTTTTACAGGCAACCAATTGTCGCCAGTTGCATTTCAAATGCTTGAAGGATTACAAGCTGGTAAAAACAGCACTTGGCGTTTACTTTTACAAAAAAATCTAACCCAATACTTGGACGTCAACATTAACTATCAAGGTCGAAAATCAGACACTAGTCAAACGATTCATACAGGAAATGTTCAGTTAAGGGCTTTTTTTTAATTTAATCACTTTAGCTTCAATTACGGTCATGTAATAAAAATTCTACAGGCAACTAATTGATATGGAATGATTGTTGTTTAAAATAAATTTGTTAATTTTAAACTTTAATAACCCAATTTTAAATCACAATGAATTTAAACTTTAATGAAATCCAATTAAAAACTAGTACTACTATGAGCAAAAAACTAATTTTATTATGCTTTGTTTTTATGTTTTCTAATACTTTTTTTGCACAAGATGTAAAAGATAAAACATCCAAAACTAAAGCTAAAACAGAAAAAGCAGCAGCAACCAAAAAAGAAAAAGCTGAAAAACTAAAAGCTGAAAAAACTAAAGCTAAAAAAGAAGCAGCTAAAGAAGCTAAAAAAGCTGAGAAAGATGCCAAAAAGAAAACATCTAAAACTAAAAAAGATGTAGAAGAAAAAGTTTCTAAGACAGATAAAAAAGCTAAAACCACTAAAGAAAAAGCTTCTAAAGCCAAAAAAGATGCGGAAGAAAAAGTTTCTAAAACTAAAAACGATCCAAAATCTAATACAAAATATGCTTCAGATAAAGTAAAAGAAAATAAAGCATCTGCAACAGGAAAAGAAAAATCTACTGAAGGAAAAACCAAAGCTGCCGCAAATAAAACAAAAGCTAAAGTTAAAAAAACCGCTGCTGAAGAAAAAGAAGACATGAAAGAAACTGCTGTTTCTAAAGCTGCAGAGAAAAAAGTTGCCGATAAAGTTACAGGAAAATACAATGGGAAAAAAGTATTTACTGGACCAAGAGGTGGAAAATACTATATCAATAAAAATGGTAATAAAACTTATATTGATGCAGAGCAAGAAGAATAAAATTCTTTTTAGTTAAAATTTAAAATGCAACTTTCTGCTTATTGAAAGTTGCATTTTTTTATTCAATTTTTCTTTAAAATAGATTTCAAAAAATTTAAAGAAAAAAAAATCATGAAACCAAAAACTCCTTATTTTTAAGGATAAATTTATTTTTTGAAAATCTTAAACAATTGTTAAACAATATTTTACAAAATTTTCAGATAGAACTACTATTCTTACACATTGTTAAAAACTAAAGCCGATTGTGAATAAGTTTGACTTTTTTTTTTGATAACAAATGACAATCTTTGTAGAGGTAGAAAAAAGTTAAAAAAACCTTAAAAATCCTTCAATTATGTCTTTTATAGAACCAATCCTTCAAGAAAATAAAAATCGTTTTGTTATTTTTCCAATAAAACATCACGACATATGGGAATGGTACAAGAAAATGGAAGCTAGTTTTTGGACAGCCGAAGAAATTGATTTACACCAAGATCTTACCGATTGGAATAACAAATTGAACAACGAAGAACGCTATTTTGTAAAACATATTTTAGCTTTTTTTGCCGCTTCTGACGGAATTGTAAACGAAAATCTTGCCGAGAATTTTGTTAATGAAGTTCAATATGCTGAAGCAAAATTCTTTTATGGTTTTCAAATCATGATGGAAAACATTCATAGCGAAACCTATTCGTTATTAATTGATACTTATGTAAAAGACGAAGCCGAAAAAGCAGAATTATTTAATGCCTTAGAAGTTTTTCCTGCAATAAAGAAAAAAGCAGATTGGGCATTAAAATGGATAGATTCTGATTCTTTTGCAGAACGTTTAATTGCTTTTGCTGCGGTAGAAGGAATTTTCTTCTCTGGCGCATTTTGTTCTATTTATTGGTTGAAAAAACGTGGTTTAATGCCAGGTTTAACTTTTTCTAACGAATTAATTTCTCGTGATGAAGGAGTTCACTGCGATTTTGCAGTGCATTTACACAATCATCACTTGGTAAACAAAGTACCAAAAGTAAGAATTAGAGAAATTATTGTAGATGCTTTAAATATCGAAAGAGAATTTATCACAGAATCTTTACCAGTCTCTTTAATAGGAATGAACGCTGGTTTAATG
>JAYTPS010000378.1:0-3133 GCA_043747155.1 Flavobacterium sp.
CGCAGTGCAACGAAGATAAAATTGTATCGAGAAGTTGTGTTAATCTCGATACATTTTCAATTGCATTACATTCCATTGAAAACACTCGATTTGACGGAGGTTTATTTTTGCGCCAATGGTATTCTAAAAAACAAAATAGTTCCTTTTTCTTTATTAGACTGAATCGTAATTTTGCCATTTACCGATTTTAGTCGGTGTTTCATGTTTTTAAGACCAATACCATCAGTAGTTGAATCTTGTTCAAAGCCAACACCATCATCTTGAACCGACATGCAAATATTGTCTTCGTCTAAAATTATTGCAATAGTTGCTTTATTTGCTTGTGCATGTTTATTGATGTTGTGAATGGCTTCTTGAATAATGCGGTACAAGTGCATTTTTATCTTGCTAGAAATTTTTTCCCAATCAATTTCGGCTTCAATCTCTAGTGTATACTCTATATTGTAAAGCTTGTTTTGCTCTGTAATAAACTTTTCTATAAGCAATTTATAACTGCTAGAATCCTGAAACACTTCTTTGGTAAGATCGTGGGTTAAATCTCTTATTTCGTCTTCAATATCTTTTATTTTTTCTATATGTTGTAAAGCATCATCAATGGTTGCTTTATCAGTAGTTTTAGAAAGTTTATACAAATTAAACCTGGTGCTTGCCAATTTATTCATGATGTTATCGTGAAGTTCTAGCGCAATGCGTTTTTTTTCTTTTAGCTTTACTTCTTCCTCAACCATTTGCTGGTTAAGCATTAATTGATAAATTTCTTCGTTGGCTTTTTGTTGGTCTTGCAAGAGCTGCAACTCTTTTTGTTTGGCTCGTTGACTAATAATTACAAATAGCAATATAGCGATGGTTAAAACCACTATGAATATTGACATTTGAACCCAATTTTGGTGAATGGCTGTTTCTTTTTCTTTGGTAATTTCGTTGGTTTCAAGTTGGATTTTGTGAAATTGACTGCGTGCTTTTCGTTCTTCAAAAAGCAAACTGTCGCTAAGTTTATGATACTGCTCTAAATACTTAGATGCATTTTTTTTATCAATCTTTCCAGCGTTTTCAAGTGTCAAAAGATAATAATAACTTGCTTTAGATTCTTTTGCCGATTTTAACGCCTCATTTGAATAATTTATAGCTTTAATTGAGTCTTTAATTATTGAATAATAGGTTGATAAATTAATATTACAAAAAGCTCTTTCACTTTGAATGTTTATGTTATCAAATGTTTTTTCAGCTTTTATAAACAAATTAGGTAATTCTTCATAGTTTTCAATATTCAAATTACAAAAACCAAGATTATTTAATAATAGCGCATACAGTTCTGGATCATTTTTTTTAAGATATTTTTGTTTTAAACCTTCTTTAAAATAATAAATGGCTTTTCTATAATTCTTTTTTTCTCTGTAAGCATTGCCTAGATTATTTAGACTCGTGCCAATAAGATTATTGCTATCATATCCAATTAGTTTATTGTTCTTTTGTAATATCAGTGCTTTTGTATGATACAATATTGCTTCATCATAATTTTTTAAATTATGTGATAGATTACCTTTATCGTTTAAAATATTAAATTCATACATTTTATCTTTATATTGCTGTTTATCATAAATAAATTTAGATTTTGTTAAATAAAAATCTGCACTTAAATAATCATCTATTTTAAATAACAATTCTCCAATTAATACATAAATTCTTGATAATTCATATTCCTTACTTGTTTTTTTATAAAACTTTTCAGATTTAAAAAAAAAGAGGAAAGCGCTATCAATTTGATTATTATTTCTAAAACAAACAGCTTTATACCTATAAAACCTAGCCAAGCCCAGAGTATCTTTTACTTTCTCAGAAAAAGCAAAATGAATTTTAGCTATTTTTTTGTATTTTTCGTAGTTATTTGTCTTAATGTAATTTCTGCTTGACTCACATAAAAACCATCTTAAAACACTATCATTTTTATTAAAATCAAGCAACTTAAAAGCTTTTTCATTATACTCATCACGAATCTTATAATCTAAAGTGTCATTTTTAGCAATAGCCAAGTATTTCTTTATAGAATCATTATTGGCTTGGTTTTTAGTTTGTGGTTTGTTGGTACAACTTGCCAAAAGCAGTAGTAGTGCAACGGTAATGAATTTTATAATTGTAGTCATAGTGGTACTAATATACTAAAAAAAGTGAGTTTCAAAATACTACTTGAAACTCACTTGGGTTTAATCTAGCTTTACCGTTATGGTAAGTTGTTCGTCAAACTTGTATTCGCCTTTCTTGAACACTTCTTTGTTGGCGAGCACAATTTCATAAGTATAAATGCCTTTTGGTAGTTCAAAAATACATTCTTTTCCGTCTTTTTGGATTACTAGTTCTTTTTTTACAACGTTATCGTCTTGGTCTTTGCCCACAATGCTAAAAGTTATCTTATCACTAAGCTTGTTTTTTATGCAAAGCGATTCTATAAACTTAACATCGCTAGGTTTAGCTTCGGTTTTGGCTGCTTTTAAGAAGGATAATCCGGTTATTATTACTTCGCTGCTTCGTAGTACTTTTTCTAGACTGGATTGGGCTTGTAATTGAAAAGTAAAAATTAGTACTAGTGAGGTTATGAATTTTAATTTCATAATATAAATTTTAACCTCCAGCCATTGTTACCAATTGATCTCTTAATTTTTTACCTGCGGTAACTGCATCAGCGCAAGCAACAGTAATAGAACCTGATACCGTTGTTGAAATTGAACCTCCAATTACTCCAGCAGAGGCATCAATTGTAACTGTTACAGACATTGTAATCGTAATAGTACAAGGCACATCTCCGTTTCCAGAACCTGCATCAGTTTTATTGGCATAAGATTCTAATATTTTATCAGAATAATCTGCAAACTCTTTTAAGGAATTAAATTTGTAATCGGTTTTAGAAGTTCCTTCTGTAATTGTGATAATTGCAGATTCTACTTTATCTTTTATAGTTTTTTCTTGAGCTAATCCAGTAAAAGAAAAAATGATTGTGGCAATTATGCCAAATAATAAATTTTTCATAAATTTGTATATTATTTTATAATTATTGCAGTCATACTAATTGTCGTCGAAAACATTTAATGGTATGGCTGCTTTTTTTTGGTTGGTTTTTTCGTAATTTCATTTAATAACA
>JAYTPS010000379.1:0-4067 GCA_043747155.1 Flavobacterium sp.
ACAACTGGTACAAAAGCTGAATTAGCAGGATTTAAAGTTAAGAAAATGCTTTCTGGTCCACTAGGTGGCGATGCACAAATTGCTGCAAGAGTTGCCGAAGGAAAAACTAAAATGGTGCTATTTTTTAAAGATCCCAATTCAAGTCATCCTCATGAACCAGATATTAATATGTTGATAAGAATATGTGATGTTCATAATATTCCGTTAGCAACCAACGAAGCTACAGCTCAATTATTATTGTTGGGAATTGATGAAATAAAATAAATTTTAAAATTGCAAAAGACACTTTGGTTAGCGTCTTTTGCAATTTTATAGCTTTTATAATTATTGTTGAACAGCTTTAGAACCTGATGATGGATTTGGTGTTGGTGCCGGAGTTGGAACTGGTGTTGGTTGTGGTTTTGGTTTTAAAGCTTCGGCATCTCTTTGTTGTTGAACAATAGCATCATTTGCAGCTTTTTCTGCTTGTGCTTTAGCCATTGCTTGTTGAACAACTTGAGAACTTGTTGGAAGTCCCATTTCTCTTGCTTCTTTTTCATGCTGAGTTTCTTGAGCTTTGGCTGAGAAGCTAAATCCAATAAAAGAAACTAATACTACAAAAACGATTTTAAAATTAACTTTTTTCATGATTTCTATAAATTATATTTTGCCTACTCTCACAGTTTTTGGCTTAGCTGTTTGAAATATTTTATTATTTCAACAGAGTAAAATTCTATAATTTTTAATTGTAGTGTTTAGGGTTTTACCTATTATTTTTCAGGAGTTTTCCTTTAATGATGTTTAAACTGGTATTTAAACGGATATTTAATTTTAGGTAAAGATTTTAAAGCTTCTTACTTAACACCAATCATTGAAATTTCAACATTTACACCTTTAGGTAAACCTGCAACTTGAACAGTTTCTCTCGCAGGTGCAATTTTTTCGTCAAAATAACTTGCATAAACAGTATTTATTTTTGTAAAATCATTCATATTAATGATAAATATCGAAGTTTTTACAATGTTATCAAAACTCATATCTGCAGCATCAAGAACCGCTTTCATGTTTTCCATAACTTGCTTAGTTTCGGTTTCAATATCATCAAGAACCAATTCCATAGTTATTGGATTTAATGCAATTTGTCCTGAGGTGTATAATGTGTTTCCAATTAATACTGCTTGATTATATGGCCCAATTGGTGCAGGTGCTTTAGCTGTAAAAATTATTTTTTTCATTTATAATATAAATTTATGTATAAATATTTAATTCAATCTTCAATTAAATTATCTCAAAGTTCTATCTGGAATTGAACGTTTATCCCATTTTACATCACTTAATACACTTGCTTTTATTCCAATAAAAAATCCCCAGTAAGTATAATCTCCAAAAGGAACCCAATTAAAATCCATTCTCCAACTCAATAAATCTCTTTCTAATCTAAGTTGTGTAAAGGTAACTCCATGCCTAACAAAGTCATATCCTGTTGAAACACCAACTTTCCATTTAGGAGTTAAACTAGTATTTGCCGAAATCATTACCGAATTATTAACAATTTCATTTTCGCGCTTATTGTTATTAAAAGTTAGTGAATATGCAAAATTTATATCCCAAGGCAATTTTGAATTATAAAACCCTGAAAATTCTTCTTCACCTTCATCTTTATCATCAAATTGGCTTTCGCGCCTATCACTAAAATCAGTATTAGCTCCAAATAAATCGTCTTCTCGACCTCCATTTCTTGCACCTAATTTATTTTTTTTATCTTTTTTACCATCAGAACTGGCTATCGAATAACTTAAATTCATATTGGCACTTGATAGTCTAAAAAGACTTCCACCATTATCAATATTAAACATTTCTATTCTACTTCCATTATTATCAATTGCATAAGGATCTAAAGTTGCTGCAAAGTTGATATTCATTTTTTGTTTAAACAATTGTGTTCCACCACTAACTCTCATTGGTGCCCAACGTAAAGAATCGGCAGCCAAATCATAACTTGTTGAAAAATTTAAGTTATTTATTAGCATTATTTTTTTAGGTTCAGTTTTGGTAGAATCTCTATCAGTCACTTTAGCTTCAAAGGTGTTACTTATTCCAATTCCTATATTATTAGAATAGTTTTTTCCTGGCTGACCAAACAAACCACCTTCAAATCTAGTATATTCTTTTAGCATTGTGCCACTTCCATCAGTAGCATAGGTATCATAATATTTTTCAAAACTTGGTGTATAACTATGAGATATATTTGGTCTTACAATATGTCTAATAGATTTTATTTTTTTGTTTTCGCCAAAATTAAATGTTCCGTAAATAGTTGTTCCTAAACTATTTGAAACAGAATAAGTTCTAAAAGCATCAAACCCATTAACATCAATATTTTCAACTTCATTTAAAAATGGATTAAATTCTTTTCTAATAGTTTTTAACTGCCAAGTTTCATTATAATTAAACGATGTTGAAGCACTAAAATATTTAAAAATTTTAAAATTAGTACTTAAAGGAATCGAATGTTGAAAACCTGATACAGCATCTTTAAACATTTGAGCTTTAAAAAATAATGAGTCAGTAGTTTCAATTCTGTTTTCTCCTCTTAAATTGTATTGAAGATTTATATTTTTAAAGAATCCTTTTTTAACACCATCTTTTGGAGCGAAAGGAAAAATTCTATCAACACTTGCCTGTAAAGTTGGCAATGTCATGTTTATTGTTTGCGTTTGTGTGTTTTGAGAATGGGTTGCTGTTAGCGATAAATTAACTTGAGGAATTGTATTAAAAGTTTTTGAATAAGATATAGAGGAACTCAATGTATTGTTAAGATTAGATGCAACATTTACTTGATTTAATGATTGCTGAAAATATTTACTACTTCCCAAATTTACAGAAGCCGAAAATCTAGAATTAGGATTAGATTTTCCATCTTTAGCATGTGACCATTGAATATTATAAATACTGGTTTTAGAATAATCTGGATATCCACGTTCACTATTAATAAGATTTTCAAACCTTAAATTAAAATTTCCAGAAAATTGATACATTTTGGCATATCGCGATTCAAAACGCAAACCATAACTTCCGTTTGTGTAATAATCTCCAAGAACAGCCAAATCATAATTGTCACTTAATGCAAAATAATATCCGCCATTTTGAAGTGTATAACCTCGCTGTGCGGTGTAATTGTAATTAGGAATAATTACTCCAGAACGACTTTTATCTGTCATTGGAAAAAATGCAAAAGGCAATAATAATGGAGTTGGAACATCAGCAATAACTAAATTTGTTGGACCAACAACTACTTTCTTTCCTGGAACAAATTTTACTTTTGAAGTATAAAAATAATATTCAGGATTTTCAATATCTTTAGATGTAGTAAAACGTGCACCTTTCATAAAATAAACAGAGTCATTTTCTTTTTTAGTGATTTCTGCCTTAACTCTAAATTCACCTTGCTCGGTTCTAGAATTCCAAACTAATGCTTTTTTTGTTTTATAATTAAATCTAATTGAATCTGGTTCTATAACATTTTGACCTTGCTTAAAAACTGGTAATTGAACATATTTACCTGTTGAATCCTTTAATCTACCAGCATAAACTTCATTCTTTTGATAATCAAAAACTATAATTCCTGCCTTTAATTCATAATCTAAATAATATAATTCGGCACCATCATTTAATGTTAATAGTTTTTTCTTTTGATCAAACCTTGCATATTCTTTAGCTTTATATTTTACTTTACCTTCAAGAATCGATTTTTTATTTTTTAAGGAATCTAAATTTATAGTATCAATTTTGGTTACAACAACTTCAGATTTTTCTGGTTTAATAATTGAACTTTCTTTTGGGTTAGTTTGTTGATTATTAGCAGGAAAAGTTTGCTTTTTTTTGGGCAATTCTTGCGAATATAAATTTCCACTTCCAATTGTTAGGAAATATGCTGATAAAAGGATATAAAATAAGTTTGTACGCAAAGGTTTAAATGCTATTTTTGTAAAAATATGGCTTGATTTTTGGACAGCCAAAATTACATATTATTATTTGTCAAAAATAGATAAATAATAATTTTAAAACCTTGCAGTTTTAATTAAAAT
>JAYTPS010000380.1:0-1996 GCA_043747155.1 Flavobacterium sp.
TTTAGATAGTAATTCTAATTATAATTTATATCAAAAGTATTCAAGTTTTGATTGTGTTTTGGCTGTTGATGCATTTACATCAATAAAAACTGATTATCAAAACTCATTTCAAAATTTACATCAATACCAATGTCAAACTAAAGATTGGTTGTTTGGCTATTTATCTTATGATTTAAAAAATAATGTTGAAGATTTACAATCCAATAATTTTGACGGATTACAGTTTCCAGATTTGTTTTTCTTTCAACCTAAAAAGTTATTTTTAATTAGAAAAAATCAAGTTGAAATTCAGTATTTAAACATGTGTGATGATGAAATTGAAAGTGATTTTGATGAAATTTTATCAATTTGTCACACTGAGCTTGTTGAAGTGATTCCATCTTCTGTCTTTATTGAGCAAAGAATTTCTAAAGAAAATTACATTTTCAAAATATCAAAAATGCTAGAGCACATTCATCGTGGCGATATTTATGAAGCTAATTTTTGTATGGAATTTTATGTAGAAAATGCAGTAATAAATCCATTAGAAATTTACCAAAAATTAAATTCAATTTCAGAACCACCATTTGCTGTTTATTTTAAAAATAATTCTAATTTTTTACTTTGTGCTTCGCCAGAACGCTATTTGAAGAAAGAAAATTACAAAATAATTTCGCAACCAATTAAAGGAACTTCCAAACGATCATTTGACATTGAAGAAGATGAAGTTTTAAAATTAGATTTAGAAAATAATCCTAAAGAACGTTCAGAAAATATTATGATTGTTGATTTGGTTAGAAATGATTTGTCTAGAACTGCTATAAAATCATCAGTAAATGTTGAAGAATTATGTAAAATTTATACTTTTAAACAAGTGCATCAAATGATTTCTACAATAGTTTCTGAAGTTGAAAACACCACTTCACCAGTTGCTATTTTACAAACCACTTTTCCAATGGGAAGTATGACTGGCGCACCAAAAATTGCTGCTATGCAAATCATTGAAGATTTAGAAGAAACCAAACGCGGTTTGTATAGTGGCGCAGTTGGTTATTTTACACCCAATGGTGATTTCGATTTTAATGTTGTTATTAGAAGTATTTTATATAATTCTGAAAATCAATATCTTTCATTTTCTGTTGGAAGTGCAATTACCTCTTTATCTGAACCAGAAAATGAATATGAAGAATGTTTGTTGAAGGCTAAAGCAATATTTGAAGTTTTATTAGGAAATTAACTTCTGTAAATTGAAAATAAAACTTCTGTAAATTCAAAATAAAATTTCTGTAAATTCAAAATAAAACTTCTGTAATTCAAAATATAGTTATATATTTGCATAGTAATAAAGATGTTATGGAAGTAAAACGCGAAATAATAAACTACATGAACTTTCTTAAAGACAAGTATCCAATACTTGCTTTAACTGGTCCAAGACAATCTGGCAAAACTACTTTACTAAAAGAACTTTTTCCAGATTATAGATACATAAGTTTAGAGAACCTAGATTTAAGAAAATTTGCCGAGAATGATCCTAATAATTTTTTAAAAGAGTATGATTCTTTTTGTATAATTGATGAAGCACAAAGAGTACCACATTTATTTTCTTATTTGCAAACTATTGTAGATGAAAAAAAAATAATGGGTCAATATATATTATCAGGTTCACAAAACTTTTTATTATTGAAAAATATAACTCAAAGTTTAGCTGGTCGTGTGGCATTATTTAAATTATTTCCGTTTGATTTTAACGAAATGAAAGAAGGTAATTTTTTATCTAAAAATTATATTACAGCAATGATAAATGGTTTTTATCCAGCAATTTACGATAGAAATATTCCTTCTACAACATTTTATAAAAATTATATAGAAACATACGTAGAAAGAGATATTGCAGAGTTAGTAAACATTAGAGACATGCGTACTTTTAGAACTTTTTTAAGTTTATGTGCTTCACGAGCAGGAAGTTTATTAAATTTAAGCTCACTTGCTAACGATTGTAATATTACACAACCAACAG
>JAYTPS010000381.1:0-2287 GCA_043747155.1 Flavobacterium sp.
TGCTTTTTGTTTTAAAAGCAACTGGTTGGGTTGATGCAACTGAAATGCAAAATAAAATTGATGAAGTTCTAGATAAAGTAGGAATGAAAGGGTTTGCCAATAAAATGCCACATCAACTTTCTGGTGGCGAGCAACAGCGAATTGCAATTGCAAGAGCATTACTTAACGATCCAGAATTTATTCTTGCCGATGAACCAACAGGAAACCTTGACCCGCAAACCAGTGCCGAAGTTCTTGAAGTATTAAAAAACATCAATGCACTTGGAAAAACTGTAATTATGGCAACCCATGATTATGCTTTATTAATGAAATTTCCGTCTAAAACTTTAAAATGCGAAGATGGTTCTATTTTTGAAGTGGTTCAGAGAACAGTTTAATTTTATTGACTGAACAAAACTTTGCAATTAAAATTAGTACTAAAGGATAAAAAACTATGTGAAAACGATCAGCTTGATCGCTTGAAATTGCTGAAATTGAAATAATGTACAAAATTGTAAATGCTGTAATTTTGATAATTTTTGTTTCATTACTTCTAGTTAAAATTCTTATTGAAAGTAGTAATCCTATTAAAGAGTAAAACAATGTCTGTAATCTTGATATTCCTCTAAAAATCAATTTGTAGATTTCGAAATTAGAAGCATTATTTTTGTTTTCAAACATATAAAAATAACCACTTGCTTTTGATGAGTTACCAGTCATATTTGAGAAATAAGCTCTTATTAAATTAAACTTATTATTAGATACTTGTTTTTTTATATCTTCATAAGCTACTTTTTTCCCATCTGGTAATGAAAAAGTATTAAAATATCGATATCTTTCATTATTACATTGAATAAATTCTTTTTTGGTTTTTAAACAATCCGCTTTTGTTCCTAAATAATTATAATAGGTAAATGAATCAATATAACTTATAGTGTAGTTTCCATAATTGGATTTCATAAAATGCATGTGACCAAATACAATAAAAAGAGAAATATATACTATTACACTGAATTTGCTTCCAATAAATTTTTTAAGCTCTCCAAGACCAAATAACACACAAACACCAACAAACAAAAATAAAGAAGCAGGTTTTATCAACATACTCAAAACTATAGTTGAAAATGCAATGGACAAAAATAGTATCTTTTTAGAAGAATTAAATTTTTGAAATAAAACCAAAGAAATTAACAAGAAGAAAGTGAAAACCGTTTCGGATAAAAACTCGAACACAATCAGTAAACTTCCTAACGTGAAAACATAAATTAAAGCTAAATAAAAAGCTGCTTTTTTTGTGATTAATTTAGAACACAGACTATAAATAAATAGCACTGTTGCAAACCAAAATGCTAAATTTATAACCATATTCCAATTGAACAAAGCACTTTTATTCAATCCAAACAATAATGGCAATCCATTTATTGCAGCTATTAATGAAGGTCTTATATCATTTGGCTTGTATTTTAAATATAAATCTGTTGAAGCTCTAATGTACGATTCTGTGTCGGAATAAATATAATTTTGTTTGAAAATTTGAAGAAAAAAATTAAGAATGATAATCCAAAGAATACAGATTGAAAATAAATATAATTGATACTGGTATTTTAGAAAAAAATCTTTCATAAAACAAATTTAATGAAAAAATTGTAGATTCAAAATAGTAATGTAGATTTGTGAATTAGTTTTACAAAATGAAGAAATTATCTATTATCATTCCGGTATACAATGAAGAGCAAACGATTCATTTGATATTAGATAAAATAAAAAAAGTTGAATTACCATTAAAAATTGAAAAAGAAATTATTATTGTTAATGATTGCTCTACTGATAACACAAAATCTAGCATACAAAAATATAGTATTGAAAATCCAGAATTAAAAATTCAACTACTAAATCACACTAAAAATAAAGGAAAAGGTGCTGCGTTACATTCGGCTATTACAATGGCAACTGGTGAATTTACAATTATACAAGATGCCGATTTAGAATACAACCCTCAAGAATATGCAATTTTACTTCTACCTGTTCTTGATGGTTTTGCAGATGTAGTTTACGGTTCTCGATTTATGGGAGGAAATGCACACAGAGTTTTATTTTTTTGGCATACCATTGGAAATAAATTTTTAACTTTTTTATCTAATATGTTTACCAATTTAAATTTAACAGATATGGAAACATGTTATAAATTATTCAATACTAAAATGTTGCAATCATTAACATTAAAAGAAAATCGTTTTGGTTTTGAACCCGAAGTAACCGCCAAAATTGCCAGAATAAAAGATATTCGGATTTACGAAGTCGGCATTTC
>JAYTPS010000382.1:0-3373 GCA_043747155.1 Flavobacterium sp.
TGCAACTACTGTAATTAAAATACCAAGCAAAAAGCTGTATTTATATTTGATAAAATATTTATTTAAATACTGTAATTCCTTCATATAAAATATAAAATTCTATGTAGTTAAAGTTCTACAATTGTTAATTTATTATTAATAATGCAATTTCTATATTATCATATAAAACTAATTTTATTAACAATATGCTAATTTAAATTAAAACAAGTAAATTATTTTGAATAATAAGTTAAATTTGCTTTGACAAACTGATAAAGTCGCAACCCAAACAATATACTATGACATTAGAAATTACAACTCCAAAAGAACTTTCTAAAATGGATCCAGTCTTTGGTCAATTATCATTTGATAACCATGAACAAATTGTTTTTTGCAACGACAAAGATACTGGATTAAAAGCAATAATTGGTATTCATAATTCGGTTTTAGGACCAGCATTAGGAGGGACAAGAATGTGGAATTACGCCAATGAATGGGAAGCATTAAACGATGTTTTACGATTATCGAGAGGAATGACCTATAAATCTGCCATAACAGGATTAGATCTTGGTGGTGGAAAAGCTGTAATTATTGGTGATGCAAAAACCCAAAAAACGCCAGAAATGATGCGTAAATTTGGTGAATTTGTAAATTCATTATCTGGTAGATATATTACTGCCGAAGATGTTGGAATGGTTACCGCCGATATGGATACAGTTCGTGATGTAACACCTTATGTAACTGGAATTTCAGAATCTCGTGGTGGTTCAGGAAATCCTTCTCCAGTAACTGCATTTGGAGTATATATGGGAATGAAAGCTGCTGCAAAATATCAATTTGGTTCAGATAAACTAGACGGTAAAAAAATATTAGTTCAAGGAATTGGTCACGTTGGTGAAACACTTGTAGATTACTTAACTAAAGAAGGTGCATTGGTTGAAATTGCTGATATTAACCAAGCTAAAATGGAAGAAGTAAGTAAAAAATATGGAGCTTCAATTTTTTCTGGAGCCGATTTATATTCAGCTGATGTAGATATTTATTCGCCATGTGCACTTGGAGCAACAATAAATGATGATACTGTATATAAAATTAATGCTAAGGTGATTGCTGGAGCAGCTAATAATCAATTAGCAAATGAAAATACACATGGTCCTATTTTAGAAGAAAGAGGCATACTTTATGCTCCAGATTTTTTAATTAATGCTGGTGGTATAATCAATGTTTATGCAGAAATTGCTCATTATGACAAGGCAGAGTCAATGCGAAGAACAGAAAATATTTACAATACAACCTTAGAAATTTTCGATTATGCTAAAACAAATAAACTAACGCCTCAAAAAGCAGCAATGGCATTAGCAGAAATTAGAATTGAAAAAAGAAAAAAAGAAAACGCCAAATAAGTAAAGTGTTTTAAAAAAAATAGTTTTATTTTTGCAAGGCGAAAGAGCAATATCTTTAGCTTTGTTTATTTTATCCAAAATATTAAAAGTTCTTATCCGTGCTAAACAGAAGACATATTCGAGTAAAAGTGATGCAAACTATTTATGCGATGCATCAAAGTGGTTCAGATAATCTTGAAAAACAAGAAAAATTTCTTTTATATAGTTTAGATAGTATTTTAGATTTATACTTGATAATGTTATCTACTTTAACAGAAATTCGAAAAAAAGAGATTGACTATATTGAAATAGCAAGAAAAAAACATCTTTCAACATCCGATGAAAGAAATCCAAATTTAAGATTTATTAACAATCCTGTTTTATTAGCATTAGAAGAAAGCAATTCGTTGAGTGTAGCTTTAGAAAAAAGAAAAATCAATAATTGGCAATCTAATGATGATACTATTTTGCTCTTGCTTCAAGATGTTAAGCAAAGTGAATGTTATGAGAATTACATGTCTAAAAACGAAGTGAGTGTTAATGATCATCGTTATTTTATTGCCGATTTGTTTATGGATGTTATTGCTCCAAACGAAAAACTATATTCTTATCTTGAAGATTTTAAATTGACTTGGGTTGATGATATTCCTGTAGTTAATACTCAAATATTAAAGCAGTTAAAGCATTTTTCTCAAGATATCGATTTTGCGATTTCATGCTTATATAAAGACGATGAAGACAAAGAGTTTGCCATTGCATTGTTTAGAAAAACAGTTTTAAATGAAGATAAATTAGCCAGAGAATTTGCTGATAAAACCACCAATTGGGATATTGATAGAATTGCTGAAGTTGATACAATTATATTAAAAATGGCAATTTGTGAGTTTTTAAATTTTCCGTCAATTCCATTTAAAGTAACAATTAACGAATATTTAGAACTTGCTAAAGAATATTCTACACCAAAAAGCAGTAATTTTATCAACGGAATTTTAGATAATTTAGTCAAAAGTTTTCAAGCTAATGATAGAGTTAATAAAGCTGGTAGAGGTTTAATGTAAAAATAATAAAAATGAAAAAGATTTTAATTTTTGCTTTCTCAATTATTTTATTCACTTCATGTGAAAAAGAAAAAAAGTTTGTTATACCAAAAACATCTTTAGATTTACCAAAACAAGAAATGCCAGGTGTTGCACCAGAAAATAGACCAAAACAAAAGTTAACAGTAATTACTTTCGAGAAAACAGAGCATGATTTTGGCACAATAAAAGCTGGTGACGAAGTTCAGTATTCATTTAAATTTGAAAATACAGGAAAAAATGATTTGATTATTTCCAAAGCTTTTGGTTCTTGTGGTTGTACTGTTCCAGATTTCCCTAAAGAACCAATAAAACCAAGTGAAGAAGGTAAAATAAAAGTTTCTTTTAATTCAAAAAACAAGTATGGAGAACAAAGTAAAACCATCTATGTTTATGCCAATACAGAACGTGGTGTAGAAAATTTAAAAATTAAAGCTTCAATACCTGGAGGAAAAACTAGAAAAAAAAATCCTTTAACAAACACAATTAAAAAATAATTTATGGAAAATTACACATTCCTTTTACAACTTGTTGCACTTTTTGGAGTATTATATTTTTTTATGATTCGCCCACAACAAAACAGAGCTAAAAAAGAAAAAGAATTTGAAACTAATTTAAAAGTTGGTGATAAAATAATTACTAAAAGTGGTCTTCACGGAAAAGTATCAGAAATGGCAGAAACAACAATTGTTATAGAAACCATGTCTGGTAAATTAAAAATGGAAAAGTCTTCAATTTCTCTAGAAATGAGTGCTGCTCTTAATAAGAAAGTTTAGTATTAAAGCTCTTATACATATTAAAAGTTTATTGAATTTCATCAATAAACTTTTTTTATTTAAAAAAAGAACACCCAACAAAAGTTGAGTGTTCCAGGGTTTAAACAATTGTATATTAAATAATCTACAATTTAGTAATAATAAATTCTGATCTTCTATT
>JAYTPS010000383.1:0-4518 GCA_043747155.1 Flavobacterium sp.
ACCAATAAAAAAGCGTTATACTTCATTAAATAGTAGGTTAAATTACGGTAAACTTGGGATGACAAATATAAGGAATCGTGTTATAATAAAAATATAAATAATAAAAAAATTAACGATTAAATACAAAAATTAACGTTATTTAGCATATTAATAAAAAATACATACACTATTTCTTACTAAATTATGAATTCATTAACCTTAAAAAAACTAAAATTTTAAATCTGTTATTTAATTTAAAAGATATTTCAATTAAAAAAATTAAATTTGTTAGCAAAACAACCAAAAATGAATTTAAAAACTTCTATATTTTTTTTCTTTATAATATTATTAAAGTTTAATTGTTTTGCACAAACGCCAAAAAAAACTTTACAAACAAAATTCAGTTCTGAAAAAATTACAATTGACGGAAAATTTGATGAAGAAATCTGGAAAACAGCCAACATAGCAACGGATTTTTCTATGCTTGAACCCGATAATGGTAAACCTGCAAGTAAAGAAAGACAGACAGAAGTTAAAATAGTTTATGATAATTCAGCCATTTATGTTGCTGCAACCATGTATGATGAAGAAGCAAGTAAACAAAGAAAAGAGTTAACCCAAAGAGATAATTTTGCTACAGCAGAACATTTTGGTGTTTTATTAAATGGTTATAATGATGGTCAGCAAGAATTTCGATTTTTTGTAAGTTCTGCAGGAGTTCAAATAGATATTTTATATACAGAAACCAATGGAGAAGATTTTTCTTATAACGCCATTTGGGATAGTAATGTTCAGTTAACAGACAAAGGTTGGACAGTAGAAATGAAAATTCCGTATGCAGCATTACGATTTTCATCAGAAAAAAAACAAACTTGGGGTTTAAATTTTTACAGAGAGTTTCAACGAGACAGACAACAATATTCTTGGAATTTAATTGATAATAAAATTAGTAACGAAGCCATACAAGCAGGAATTCTAGAAGGTATTGAAGACATAGAAACTCCAACAAGATTATTTTTTATTCCCTATTCTTCATTTTACTTAAATGGAAACGAATTTAAAAAAACAAAAGGCGAAATAAAAGGAGGTTTAGATATAAAATATGGTATCAATGATGCTTTTACTCTTGATGCAATTCTAGTTCCAGATTTTGGACAAACGGCTTTTGATAATGTAGAACTTAATCTTGGTCCATTTGAACAACAATTTGGAGAAAACAGACCATTTTTTACCGAAGGAACAGAACTTTTTAGTAAAGGAGATTTAGTATATTCTAGACGAATAGGCGGAAGTCCTTCAACAGAAGCTAATTTAGCTAATGATGAAACTTATTTAAAAAATCCGAAAGTAAATTTATTAAACGCGTTAAAAATATCAGGAAGAACTAAAAACGGTTTAGGTATTGGTGTACTAAATGCTGTAACCGATAAAACTTATGCCGAAATTCAAAACACAGTTACAGGTGAAGAACGCAAAGAATTAGTTGAACCATTGGCAAATTATAATGTATTTGTTTTAGACCAGCGTTTTAGAAAAAATTCATCTGTATCATTTATAAATACTAATGTTACTAGAAATGGAGAATATAGAGATGGAAATGTTACCGCAGCATTATTTGATTTAAATACTAAGAAAAACACATTCAATTTATCTGGAGATTATAAATATAGTATTGTTAATGATTTAGGTATTGATAAAAACAAAACTGGTTATAATGCAACTTTAAATTTTTCTGAAAGAAGCGGAAAAATAAGATATGGATTTGGAGGAGAATATTTTTCAAGAGATTTTGATAAAAACGATTTGGGAATTCTTTTTCAAACGCATTATCATTCAGTATATGCTAACGCAAGTTATAGAATTTTAAATCCTACTAAAAAGTTCAACTCGTTTGGTGTTTATTTCAATTCCTACTCAGAATTTGATAATTTATCTGGACGAATTCAAGGTTCAAATTTAAATTTGCAATGTAATTTTTCTACCAAGAAAAACGATTTTTTTAATTTTGGATTAAATGGAAGACCTTTTGATACTTACGATTTTTATGAACCAAGAACAGATGGTGAAACTAAGTTTTTTACAATACCTAAAAGTATAAATTCATTTTTATATTTTTCATCGTCTGGCATAATTAGATGAAAAGTATAAATTCATTTTTATATTTTTCATCTAATTATGCCAGACGATTTGCAATAGATGTTAATCCTTCTTTCGGATTTATAAATGAAAAAAACAGAGTAAACTATGGCTTTTATGTTGGTCCAAGATATAGAGTTTCAGATAAAATAGCTGTAAACTATGATTTTAATTTTTATAGACAAAACAACAATGTTGGTTATATAACCACAACAGCAACTGATGAAATTATTTTTGCAAGAAGAAATAGAATTACTTATACCAACACATTTAGAGGAAAATACACTTTAAATAATACTATGAATTTGAATTTATCAATTCGTCATTATTGGAGTTATGCCATAAACAATGGGTTTTTAACTTTACAAGATAATGGTTCAGTAATTAGCAATTCAACTTATACAGCCAATCGAAATTCTAATTTTAATACTTGGAATATGGATTTGTCCTATTCTTGGTGGTTTGCACCTGGAAGTCAAGTTTCTGTTTTATATAGAAATAATTCTGCCGTTTTCGAAAGAGAATTTGAAAGAGATATTTCTACAAACTTTAAAAAATCATTAAATCACGAAAATTTAGATCATATCTTTTCAATTAGTGTCCGATACTTTATAGATTACAACTCTTTAAAAAGAAAAAAATAAATTTACTTAAAATTATCCGATTGTGACTAATCGGATAATTTTTTATACATAACTCACACATTAAATACAATCAATTTTTAAATAAAGTATTTTTGCTTTAAATAATTTTACCATGAACAAGAAAGTAATTTTAATGATTCTTGATGGTTGGGGAAAATCGTCAGACCCAAAAGTTTCAGCAATAGACAATGCAAATATTCCATTTATTAATAGTTTATACACTAAATATTCTAATGCTCAACTGCGCACTGATGGTTTAAATGTTGGTTTGCCAGAAGGACAAATGGGAAATAGTGAAGTTGGACATATGAATCTTGGCGCAGGAAGAATTGTATATCAAGATTTGGCTAAGATAAATTTAGCAGTTAAAAATAATACATTACATACTGAAAAACCTTTATTAGATGCTTTTCAATATGCTAAAGCAAATGATAAAAAGGTACATTTTTTAGGACTTTTGTCCAATGGTGGTGTTCATTCTCATACTTCACATTTAAATTCATTACTTGACGCAGCATCAGAATTTGGACTAGAAAAAGTATTTGTTCACGCTTTTACAGATGGACGCGATGTTGATCCAAAATCTGGAATAAATTACCTTCAAGAATTAGAATATCATTTATCAAAATCGAAGGCAAAATTGGCTTCTGTTATAGGAAGATATTATGCAATGGACAGAGACAAACGATGGGAAAGAATAAAACTTGCCTACGATTTATTGGTAAACGGAAAAGGAAAACAGTGCACCAATATTGCAGAGGAAATTCAATTAAGTTATGACGAAAATATAACCGATGAATTTATAAATCCGTTAATAATGGTAGATGAAAATAAGCTACCAATTGCGACAATTGAAGAATATGATGTTGTGATTTTCTTTAATTTTAGAACCGATAGAGGAAGAGAATTAACCGAAGCATTATCGCAAAAAGATTTTCACGAATTTAATATGCACAAATTAAATTTGTACTACGTAACAATGACCAATTACGATGATACTTATAAAAATGTTAATGTTATTTATGACAAAGACAATCTTACAGAAACACTTGGCGAAGTATTAGAAAAAGCAGGAAAAAAACAAATACGAATTGCTGAAACAGAGAAATATCCTCATGTTACTTTTTTCTTTTCTGGCGGAAGAGAAATTCCATTTCTTGGCGAAACTAGAATTTTAAGAAATTCTCCTAAAGTGGCTACTTACGATTTGCAACCAGAAATGAGTGCTTATGAATTGACAGAAGCATTAATTCCAGAATTAGAAAAAGGTGACGTAGATTTTGTATGTCTTAACTTTGCAAATGGCGATATGGTTGGTCACACCGGAATTATGCAAGCTGCAATAAAAGCTTGCGAAGCTGTTGATGTTTGTGTAAAACAAGTTATAGAAACTGCTTTAATAAATAATTACACCACAATTATAATTGCCGATCATGGAAATTGTGAAACAATGATAAATCCTGATGGTTCACCAAATACTGCTCACACAACTAATCCAGTCCCAATAATTTTAGTTGATAACGAACCAATTGCTATTCACAATGGCGTTCTTGGAGATTTAGCACCAACAATCCTTGAACTTATGGGAATTGAAAAACCTCTTGTAATGACTGGAAAATCATTATTGTAAAAATTTAAATATTTTTAAAACTATTTAGTTATCAACTAATATAAATAAAAGTTAAAATTTCTTTTTTAATAGTATTACTATTATATTTGCATAAAATAATATTAAATCATGCAAGCAATACTTTCTAAC